>JBDZVW010000245.1:0-4633 GCA_040255885.1 Betaproteobacteria bacterium | reverse complement strand
GCCGCACCGCCGAAATGCTTCAGCGCCGCCTCTTCGCTGTAAGTACCCTGCGGGCCGAGATAGGCAACGACCAGCGTGTCCTCCAGTGCGCGGCAGGCGGAGACCACTTCGGCAAACAGGCGCGCGACCGCCTCGCCGGACAGCGGCCCGCGGTTCGCCGCCATCAGCCGCCGCAGCACCTGCGCCTCGCGTTCCGGGCGATAGACCGCGTTGCCTCCTTTCAATTCGCCGACGCTGCGGGCCAGCTTCGCGCGATCATTGAAGAGCTTGAGCAGCCGGTCGTCGAGCGCGTCGATGCGGCTTCGCATCTGCTTCAGCTTGTCGTCCATCTTCTGGCCTCAGGCGGCGGGCAGATAACGCACGCTGAGCACGCCGGCGATCGCGGCGATGTCGGCGGCCGCCGGTGGCGGCAGTGCACTGTCCAGATCGACCAGCGTGTAGGCCATCTCCCCTTTCGACTTGTTGATCATCGTGCGAATGTTCAATCCGGAACGCGCCATCGCGGTCGAAATCTGTCCCAGCATGTTCGGCACGTTGGCATTCGCGATGCCGACCCGGAACGGTGATTCGCGCGGCATGACCACGTCCGGAAAATTGACGGCATTGAGAATGTTACCGTGCTCGAGGAAATCACGCACCTGATCGACCACCATCTCCGCACAGATGTCCTCCGCCTCGCGCGTCGAGGCACCAAGATGCGGCAGCGCGATGACATCGGCGCGGCCGGCCAGCGCGGCTCCCGGAAAGTCGCAGACATAGGCGCGCAGCCGCCCGGCTTCCAGCGCATCGCACACCGCGCGCGTATCGACGATCGCGTCGCGCGCGAAGTTGAGCAGCACCGCACCGCTTTTCATCAGCTTCAGGCGGCCGGCATCGATCAGGTGCTGCGTCGCCCCGACCAGCGGTACGTGCAGCGTGACAAATTCACTGCTCTCCAGCACTTCGGCGACACTGTGCGCCTTCTGCACGCGCGACGACAGCCGCCACGCCGCATCGACGGTGATTTCGGGATCGTAGCCAAGCACGTGCATGCCCAGATGCGTCGCGGCGTTGGCCACCAGCGTGCCGATCTTGCCGAGCCCGATCACGCCGATCGTGCGGCCCGCGAGCTCAATGCCGGCAAATTGCTTCTTGCCCGCCTCGACCTGGCGGTTCAACGCGGTGTCATCACCTTCGAGCCCGGACACGAAACGCACCGCCGGCACCAGGTTGCGCGCCGCCAGCAGCATGCCGGCGATCACCAGTTCCTTCACCGCGTTGGCGTTGGCGCCCGGTGCGTTGAACACCGGCACGCCGCGCGCGCTCATCTGGGTCACCGGAATATTGTTGGTGCCGGCGCCGGCGCGGCCGATCGCCTTCACCTGCGCCGGAATGTCCATCGTGTGCATGTCGTGCGAGCGCACCAGAATCGCGTCGGGCGCAGTGATCTGCGTGCCCACCACGTAGCGTTCCGACGGCAGCCGCTTCAGGCCCTCGGCGGAGATCGCGTTGAGCGTCAGTATCCGGTACGGCTCAGCCATGTGTGTCCTGGAATTCCCGCATGAACTCGACCAGCGCCTGCACGCCGGCATGCGGCATCGCATTGTAGAGCGACGCGCGCATACCACCGACAGAGCGATGCCCTTTCAGTTGCGTCAGTCCGCGTGCCCGCGCCTGCTTCAGGAACGCCTCATCCAGCGCCGCATTGCGCAACGTGAACGGCACGTTCATACGCGACCGGTTTTCCCGTGCCACCGGCGAATGATAGAACTCGGTCTCGTCGAGGAAATCGTAGAGCAGCTTCGCTTTCGCGATGTTGATCTGTTCCATTTTCTTCAGCCCGCCAAGCTGCTTCAGCCACTGGAATACCAGGCCGGCGATGTAGATCGCATAGGTCGGCGGCGTGTTGTACATCGAATCGTTGTCCGCGTACGTCTTGTAGTCGCACAACACGGGTGTCGCCGGCAACGCATGACCGATCAGATCTTCGCGCACGATCGCGATCGTCAGCCCGGCCGGTCCGATGTTCTTCTGCGCGCCGGCGTAAATCACGCCGTAGCGGCCGACGTCGACCGGGCGCGACAGAATGTGCGACGACATGTCGGCGACCAGCGGTACGTCGCCGGTATCCGGCGTGTCGAAAAACTCGACGCCACCAATGGTTTCGTTCGACGTGTAATGGACGAAGGCTGCACCGGGATCAAGCCGCCACTGCGACGACGGCGGCGCATAGGTAAAATTCGCGTCCTCGGCGCTGGCCGCAATGTTGACCGCGCAGAAGCGCTTCGCCTCGGCGATCGCCTTCTTCGACCACTGGCCGGTGTTGACGTAATCCGCCTTGTTCTTGCCGCGCAGCAGATTGAGCGGCACCATCGAGAACTGTGCGGTGGCGCCGCCCTGCAGGAACAGCACCTTGTAATTCGCCGGGATCGTCAGCAACTCGCGCAGGTCGGCTTCGGCCTGTGCCGCGATACCGATGAAGTCCTTGCCGCGATGACTCATCTCCATCACCGACATGCCGCTGCCACGCCAGTCCAGCATCTCGGCAGCCGCCTGTTCGAGCACCGGCTCCGGCAGCACCGCCGGCCCGGCGGCGAAATTATAAATACGCGTCATGTCGGTATCATGCGATTCAAGTTCGCATTATTGAAACGTCGGTCAATTTTTGATCAACCGCTCACCACCCCGTCCGCTTCGCGTCCACCCCTCCTCATTCGAGGAGGGGAGAAGGCTATAGCGAATCTTAAATGCGCGCCATATTCACGACTTGCACAGCTCAATCAAATCTTAAATAGAGTGAGCGACAAAAGGTGCACATTCTTTTTCCTAAATGTACAGCACAGTAAATGACACACGAATCTCCCCTCCTCGAATGAGGAGGGGTGTCCGCGAAGGCGGACGGGGTGGTATGCGGCGTCTGGACACAGCATGCGGCAGCAGCAAGGTTACGCCCGCCCGATCGCCCTCATCCCTTACTCTTCGCCATTCTCGCCGTTGTCGTCCGGCTCGACGATCTTCTGCAACCCGGCGAGCTTGGTGTCCTTCGCGAGATTGATCAGCGTCACGCCTTGGGTGGAGCGGCCCATTGCCCGAATTTCGGCGACGCGGGTGCGGATCAGCACACCGCCGGTGGTGATGAGCATGATATCGTCAGACTTATCGACGAGGCGGGCTGCAACCAGCTTGCCGTTGCGCGCACTGTTCTGGATCGCGATCATGCCCTGCGTGCCGCGGCCGTGGCGCGTATATTCCGAAATCCGCGTGCGCTTGCCGTAGCCGTTCTCGGTTGCCGTCAGCACGAAGCGGCCGTCGTCGGCAGCGGTCAGCATCGAGATCACGTTCTGGCCCTTGGGCAGCTTCATGCCGCGCACGCCCTGCGCATTGCGGCCCATCACGCGCACTTCGGTCTCGGCAAAACGCACCGCCTTGCCGCCATCGGAAAACAGCATGATGTCCTGCTTGCCGTCGGTCAGTGCCACGCCGATCAGGTAATCGCCTTCGCCCAGCCCGATCGCGATGATGCCCTTCGACATCGGCCGCGAGAACGCGGACAGCGCGGTTTTCTTGACGGTGCCGTCGCTGGTCGCCATGAACACGAAATGCTGATCGTCGAATTCCGTGACCGGCAGCACTGCGGTGATTTTCTCGTGCTCCATCAGCGGCACGAGATTGACGATCGGCTTGCCGCGGCTGCCGCGGCTGCCCTGCGGCACCATGTAGACCTTGAGCCAGTAGACGCGGCCGCGATCGGAGAAGCACAGGATGTAATTGTGCGTATTGGCAATGAACAAGTCGTCGACGAAATCGTCTTCCTTCGTCGTCGTCGCCTGCTTGCCGCGCCCGCCGCGCTTCTGCGCGCGGTAGTCGGATACCGGCTGCGACTTGATGTAGCCGCCGCGCGACAGCGTGACCACGACGTCTTCGGGCGCGATCAGGTCTTCCATCGCGATGTCCTGCGTCTGCGTCACGATCTCGCTGCGGCGGTCGTTGCCGTACTGCTTTTTGACCTCGGCCAGCTCGTGCGAAATGATCTTGGTGATGCGCGCCGGCTTCGCCAGCACGTCGAGCAGGTCGGCAATCTTGTCCATCGTTTCACGGTACTCGGACAGGATCTTGTCCTGCTCCAGCGCGGTCAGCCGCTGCAGCCGCAGTTCGAGAATCTGCTGTGCCTGCGCATCGGACAAGCGGTAGCCCTGCTTGTGCAGCCCGAATTCGGCGCCCAGCTCCTGCGGCCGCGACGCGTCGGTTGTGGCACGCGCCAGCATCTCCTCGACCAGCTTCGAGCGCCACAGCCGCGCCATCAGTTCGCGTTTCGCGTCGGCCGGCGTCGGCGCCGCCTTGATCAGCGCAATCACTTCATCGACGTTCGACAGCGCGACCGCGAGTCCTTCCAGGATGTGCCCGCGCTCGCGCGCCTTGCGCAGCTCGAACACCGTGCGCCGCGTCACCACCTCGCGGCGATGGCGCAGGAACGCCTCGACGAACTGCTTGAGATTGAGCAGGCGCGGCTGGCCGTCGACCAGCGCCACCATGTTCATCCCGAACGTGTCCTGCATCTGTGTTTCTTTGTACAGCTTGTTCAGGATGATTTCGGGCATCTCGCCGCGCTTCAGCTCGATCACCGCGCGCATGCCGGTCTTGTCCGACTCGTCGC
>JBDZVW010000244.1:0-4648 GCA_040255885.1 Betaproteobacteria bacterium | reverse complement strand
CGCGCACCTTCGATGCGGGCAATCTCGGCCTGTGCCTTCTCCAGCGCGTTGCGCGCCGCGGCCAGTTGATTCAGCGTGTCGGCGTCGACATGCTTCAGCTTCGTGGCATTTTCGAGCTGCGCCTTGTACGCCGCCGTCAGGCGTGCGGCATGCTGACGCGCCGCGGCCAGATCATCGGCATCATGCGCCGCCGAATGCTCCGCCACCGGCCTCTGCGCCGTGTAGCGGCTGAGCTGCGCCTGCAGCTCGGCGAGACGGCGCTGCAGCGGTTCGTTGCCGCCGGTCGCCGGAGCCAGCACTGCCGGCACGGTCGACGCACGTTGCGTCGATGCGAATTTTTTCTCCAGATCGGCAACCCGCGCCGCAGCGGCCTGCTGTGCGGCATCGGCCGCCTTCAATTTCGCCTGCAACTCTTGCTGCTGATCGCGCGCCTGCCGCAGCGCATCCGTCAGTTCTGCAATGCGTGCCGTACGCTGCTGCCCGGTTTTCTGATCCGCCGCCAACTGCGCTTCGAGTTTCTGTTGTTGCTCCCGTGCCCCCACCAGAGCGGCATCGCGTTCCGATAATTGCTTTTTGCTGATAGCAAGCTGCGTCTGCTGTTCATCGAGGCGCTGCTGCAATTTCGCATTCGCCTGCCGCACCTGCTTGCCACTGCCCTGCGCCGCGTCGAGTTCATCATTAAGTTTATCGAGACGCGCAGCGGCCCGCTTCGCCGCCTGTTCCCGCGATGCGCGCCACAGATCGTCCCTTTGCGCTCGCAAATCTGCCATCGCAATTTCCCGATCACGGGTATCGAGCTTCTCCTGAAGCGCCGCGGCACGGGCCTGCTCGTCGTTGAATCCGTTTTCAAGACTGGCAACCTGCCGCGTCAGGCGGTCGCGCTCGGTGACAACATGATGGACGAAAGGATAGCCGATCAGTACGGCGACTACCGCTCCGAGGACGGCAAATCCAACGGGCACGAGAATCCGGCGACGCATACGCATGGCTCTGTCCCGAATATCGAACGACGAGCCATGCTAATCCCGCGACGGCAGGATGTCGAGCAGCGGTGCTGTTACCGGAAATTTGGAATGTCGGATGGTGGAGACGAGGAGGATCGAACTCCCGACCTTCGCATTGCGAACGCGACGCTCTCCCAGCTGAGCTACGTCCCCACTGTGGACGCGTATTCTACAACGGTCGATGGGTGCCGTAAATCGGCGGCTGCCGCGCCGCACGGCACCGGAAACGAGCGGCTTCGGCTACTTCGGCCGCGGCGCGCGACGCCGGTATGCCCAGACCATCATTGCGATGCCGATGGCGATCATCGGCAGCGACAGCCATTGCCCCATCGACAGGCCGAGTGCCAGCAACCCCAGAAATTTGTCGGGTGCGCGCGTGAACTCGACCAGGAAACGGAACGTCCCGTAACCGATCAGAAACGCCGCCGAAACCGCGCCGGTCGGACGCGGCTTTTTCGAGAAAAACCACAGAATGAGGAACAGCACCACGCCTTCGAGGAGAAACTCGTACAGCTCTGATGGATGCCGCGGCACGTTGTCCACCTGCGGAAAAATCATTCCCCACGGCAAGTCGGTGGGCCGGCCCCACAATTCGCCGTTGATGAAATTGCCGATGCGTCCGGCGCCCAGTGCCATCGGTGCCAGCGGCGCGATGAAATCGGTCACTCGCAACCAGTTGATCTTGCGCTGGTAGCAAAACACGCCCATCGCGATGATCACGCCGAGAAGACCGCCGTGAAACGACATGCCGCCTTCCCAGACATAAAAAATATGCAGCGGATGATGAAAGTAATAGAAAAACTTGTAGAACAGCACATAACCGAGCCGGCCGCCGACAACGGTGCCGAGGATGCCGTAGAACATCGCATCGTCGAGATCCTGATGACCCCACGCCGGATCGGCCTGTTTGCGAATGCGGTAGTGGCCGACGGCCCAGATCAGTGCGAAGCCGACCAGGTACATCAATCCGTACCAGCGGATCTTGAGCGGACCGATTTCGACTGCAACGGGATCGAATTGCGGGAAAACCAGCATGGGCGTCCGGACAGCAAGGAATGGCGCATTATACGTTAATCGCCGGCGGCGCCCGCCGTGCACTTGTCATCATCATCTGCTGCACGGGTATGCATGGCGCGACGGTGTGGTACGGATTTGCGTTAAAATCGGACTAAAGATGTTCTTCACAAAACTAGGGAACCGCCATGCCTGACAACCGACGCAGCCAGATCACCACCCAGGGCGTACAGCGCTCGCCAAACCGCGCGATGCTGCGCGCCGTGGGCTTTGGCGATGACGATTTCATCAAACCCATCATCGGCGTGGCCAATGGCTACAGCACGATCACGCCATGCAACCTTGGCCTCAACGACCTGGCGTTGCGCGCCGAGGCGGCGGCGAAGGGCGCGGGCGCGATGCCGCAGCTGTTCGGCACCATCACGATATCCGACGGCATTTCAATGGGCACCGAAGGCATGAAGTTCTCGCTGGTGTCACGCGAAGTGATTGCCGATTCGATCGAGACCGTGACCCAGGGACAGAGCATGGACGGCGTGCTGGTGATCGGCGGCTGCGACAAGAACATGCCGGGCGGCATGATCGCGATCGCGCGCTTGAACATACCGTCGATTTACGTTTACGGCGGCACCATCAAGCCCGGCCATTACCACGGCCGCGATCTCACCATCGTCAGTTCGTTCGAGGCGGTCGGCGAATTCAGCGCGAAGAAGATCGGCGAAGAAGACCTGCTCGGCGTCGAGCGCAACGCCTGTCCCGGCGCCGGCTCGTGCGGCGGCATGTACACCGCGAACACGATGTCATCGGCAATCGAAGCGATGGGCATGAGCCTGCCGTACTCGTCGACGATGGCGGCCGAAGACGAAGAAAAGCACGACAGCGCCGCGCACTCCGCCGAAGTGCTGGTTGACGCGATCCGCAAGCAGCGTCTGCCGCGCCAGATCATGACGCGCGAGGCGTTTGAAAACGCGATCTCGGTGGTGATGGCGGTGGGCGGCTCGACCAACGCCGTGCTGCATCTGCTCGCTATCGCGCACGCTGCCGAAGTGCCGCTCACAATCGACGATTTCGAGACCATCCGCGGGCGCGTGCCGGTATTGTGCGACCTGAAGCCGTCCGGGCGTTTCGTCGCCACCGATCTGCACAAGGTCGGCGGCATTCCGCAGGTGATGAAGATGTTGCTGGCGCACGGCCTGCTGCATGGTGATTGCATGACGATCACCGGCAAGACGGTGGCGGAAGTGCTGAAAGACGTGCCGGCCGATCCGCCGAAGGATCAGAACGTGATCCGGCAGTGGGATCAGCCGATGTATCCGCACGGCCACCTTGCGATCCTCAAGGGCAATCTCGCAACCGAAGGTGCGGTGGCCAAGATCACCGGCCTCAAGCGTCCGCAGATCACCGGTCCCGCGCGCGTGTTCGATTCCGAGGAGCTGTGCATGGAAGCGATCCTGAGCGGCAAAGTCAACTCCGGCGACGTGCTGGTGATCCGCTACGAAGGGCCGAAAGGCGGCCCCGGCATGCGCGAAATGCTGTCACCGACTTCTGCGTTGATCGGCGAAGGCCACGCCGACGACGTCGGACTGATCACCGACGGACGCTTTTCCGGCGGCACCTGGGGCATGGTCGTCGGCCATGTCGCGCCCGAAGCGTTCGCCGGCGGTACCATCGCGCTGGTGCATGAAGGCGATTCGATCACCATCGACGCCGAAAAGCGCCTGCTGCAGCTCAATGTTTCCGACGACGAACTGGCAAAACGCAAGGCGCAATGGAAGCAGCCGGCGCCGCGCTATACCCGCGGCGTGATGGCGAAGTACGCGAAACTGGTGTCGACGGCGTCGAAGGGGGCGGTGACGGACTAAGCCGCTCTCGCGGGCAGGACGTCGGCGAACACGAAGCCGTCCCGTTCGATCACTTCACCGACTTCGATATCGATCGGATTCGCGAGCATCGGGCCGTCATACACGAACGTGTGAAATTCCCCGTTTTCGCCGCAGGCATCGACTGCCGCAGGCAGCCGGTCCAGAAACGCACCATCGAAGTTGCGCCCGGCCCAGCTGCCGGGAAGCTTTCGTGGATCGACACAAGTAAAAACGGCGCGCACACCTTCCGCCACCATTTGCTGCGCCAGCGCCGTGGTCGACATGTCCCACAGCGGAAACAGTGCAGTAATGCCGGCCGCCTGCAGCCGCTCCTCGCGATACTTGCGAACGTCTTCGAGAAAAAGATCGCCGAATGCCATGTGATGGATTCCGTCCGCCCGGACTTTCTCCACAAAAGCCCCCATGATGGAATCATATTGCGCATTGCTGCAGCGGTTCGGGATGTAGAGAATGTCGAGCGGCAAGCCGACTGCTTCGGCCTGCCGCCGTAACAGTTCCAGCCGCACCGCATGCATCGCCACCCGCTGATGATCCTGGTTGACTGTCGTGAACAAGCCCATCACCGTGAACGCCGGCTGCCGGCGAAGCAGGTGCAGGGTCCACGCGCTATCCTTGCCGCTACTCCAGCTCAGAAGAACCAGCTTTCTCATCCGGGTAAACCTGGCCGGTACGTCGAGGCCGGAAATTATTTCGCCGCCGCCAGCGCCTGGTCCAGATCGGCGACGATGTCGTCGATGTGCTCGATGC
>JBDZVW010000243.1:0-4667 GCA_040255885.1 Betaproteobacteria bacterium | reverse complement strand
CGCCAGCCCGGTGCGGTTCGCGACACGGAATATATGTGTGTCGACGGCGATCGTCGAATGGCCGAACGCGGTATTGAGGACCACGTTCGCGGTCTTGCGGCCGACTCCCGGCAGCGCTTCCAGCGCTTCACGCGTTTGAGGCACTTCACCGCCATGATGCTCGAGCAGCATGCCGCTGGCGGCGATAATGTTTTTTGCCTTGGTGCGGTAGAGCCCGATGCGCCTGATATAGTGTTCGAGTCCCGCAGTTCCAAGCTTCACCATTTGTTGTGGCGTTGCCGCTTTCTTGAACAATTCGGCGGTGGCCAGGTTGACGCTTTTGTCTGTGGCCTGCGCCGAAAGCATCACCGCAACCAGCAGCTCGAACGGTGTGCGAAATACGAGCTCTGTCGTCGGCGCCGGATTGGCGGCGCGCAGGCGTTCGAATATCTGGCGGCGCTTTTTTGCGTTCATTGTTACGGCTGGCCGTGACCGGTTATCGCGAAATTCGACATCGTTCCGCGTGTCGTACAGGCGCACGCTCGCCCGGCCGTCACGATCCGCCGCTTCAATCGCGGTTTTTCGGCGTGAACCGGACGGCATTCAACAAGACTGGACGACGATATCGAGATTTCTGAATTGTTTTTTCATGCCGCGGTTTGCGAGCAGGTCGGCGAGCGTGAATTCGTTCATCGCCGCCACGAACATGCGCGCGCCTCGCTCCAGCGCCGTCTTCAGCGAGCAGCCGGGCAGCAGCACGCATTCCATCCCGTGGCAGTCGATGATGTTCATGTCCTCTTCCATTGCGACGATGACGTCTCCGATATGTATCGCTGCCGGGTTGCGCGCCAGCACGATGCCGCCGCCCTTGCCGCGTGATGTGTTGAGATAGCCGAGCTTCGCCATCTTGTGTACCACCTTGCGCAGATGTTCGAGCGATATCTGGTAGTAGGCGGCAATTTCGGACATGGTGCAGTTGCGATCGCGGTTTCTGCCGACGAAAAGCAACACGCGCAGCGCGTAATCGGTAAAACGGGTGAGTCGCATGAGACGAATATACAGCAAACCCGCAGTACCGAGTAGCTGCACGTGCGATGGCATCAGCGGACGCGCCGGCATTCTGCAGGACCGCGTACGGCCGGCCGGCGCTGCCGGCGAAATGGTTTTCAGGCGTTGGAGAAGATTACGTGCGCATGCTGCAATTAGCGGCATGCGCGGGCAGGCAGCCACCACGTCTCAGGCGCTCGATTGCTGCAGCCGCCGCCGTGCGCGTTCCATTGCGCGGGCGATGGCGGCGCGTTTTTTTTGCTGCGAAGCGTCAGAGGCGGCGCCGGCGGGCTGTTGTGCATTGCGACGTGCTCGCCTGTCGTTGTCGAGCCTGGCGAGTCGCGCGCGATGGCGATCGCGGGCATGATGCGCGAATTCGCGGCGTGCCGACGCGTCTGCCAATGGCGTCGCGGGCTGCAGGCTGATGCAATCGACCGGACAGGGCGCGACACATAGCGCGCAGCCGGTACATTCGGCGGCAATCACGGTGTGCATCAGCCTGGCGGCGCCGACGATTGCATCCACCGGGCACGCCCGGATGCACAGCCGGCAGCCGATGCAGCGGGATTCGTCGATGAAGGCGACGGCCGGCGGCGCGGTGACGCCGCACGCCGCATCGAGCGGCTTGTACGCGATGCCGGTTACGGCCGCCAGTTCGCGGATGCCGGTGTCGCCGCCCGGCGGGCAGCGATTGATGTCGGCAGCGCCGCCGGCGATTGCTTCCGCGTACGGCCGGCAGCCGGCGTAGCCGCATTGCCGGCATTGCGTCTGCGGCAGCAGGTCGTCGATGACGTCTGCCAGCACGGTACTCGTCATCATTCGATAGCGGCTGAATCGCAGCGCGTGGCGGTTATCGCGTCGATGCATTCGCGGACCAGCTTCGGGCCGCGGTAAACGAGACCGGTATAGAGCTGCACCAGGCTGGCGCCGGCGGTGATTTTTTCGGCGGCGTCCTTGCCGCTTGCGATGCCGCCGACGCCGATGATCGGGACTTGTCCGCCAAGCGCTTCGCCAAGCTGGCGCACGACCGCGGTCGCCGCGTTGCGCAGCGGGGCGCCGGACAGCCCGCCGGTTTCATTTCCGTGCGGCAAGCCTGTAACGCCGCTGCGCATCACGGTAGTGTTGGTCGCGATCACGCCGTCAATCTTGTGCTCTATCAGCAGTCGCGCAATGACGGCGATCTGCGCCGTGTCGAGATCGGGTGCGATCTTGATTGCCAGCGGCACATATCTGTCGTGCTGTTGCGCCAGGTCGTGCTGTTCCGCTTTCAGCAGATCGAGCAACCGGTCGAGCCGGGTGGCGTCCTGCAGCTGCCGCAGATCGCGCGTGTTCGGTGAAGAGATATTGACGGTGACATAGCCGGCGTATGGATAGACGCGGCGCAGGCAAAACAGGTAATCGTCAGCCGCGCGTTCAATCGGTGTATCGAAATTTTTGCCGATGTTGATGCCGAGTACGCCGCCATAACGCGCGCGCCTGACGTTCGCCAGCACCCGCGCGACGCCATCGTTGTTGAATCCCATGCGGTTGATGATTGCGCCAGCCGGCTCGATGCGGAACAGGCGCGGACGAGGGTTGCCCGGCTGCGGGCGCGGCGTGACAGTACCGATTTCGATGAATCCGAAACCCAGCGTGGCCAGTGCGTCGATGTATTCGCCGTTCTTGTCGAGACCCGCGGCCAGTCCCACCGGATTCGGGAACGTGAGTCCCATGACCTGCGGTCGATGGTGCGCGACCGGCACGGCTGCGCCACGGCGCGTGAAAGTGGCGAGCCCGCGGAGGGTGATGCGGTGCGCGGTTTCGGCGTCGAGGCGGAACAGCAGCGGGCGCACAATCGAATACATGGCGCGCTATTTTATCAGCAACCATCGAGAAGGCCGGCCGACCATTGACGTGAGCGCCTCAGCCGATGCAGGTCGGATTGGCCCGAAGGCCGTAATCCGACCTGGACGGCGAAAAGCCGGATTACGCTTCGCCAATGCGGCCTGCGCGTGCTGATCCGGCAGGCAGGTGCAAACTATTTCGGTTCGCGTGTGAACCCGCGACTTCAGTCACGGCCCAGCGGTTGCCAGCGCCGATTGACGAGTCCTTCAATCGGCCGGAAATGGGTCTTGTAAGCCATTTTCCGGCTTTCTGCGATCCAGTAGCCGAGATAGAGATAAGGCAGTTCGAGCGTGCGGCACAGCTCGATTTGCCACAGGATGCTGTGCGTGCCGAAGCTCGCGCCATGCACGTCGGGATCGAAGAATGTGTAGACGGACGACAGGCCGTCGCGCAGGCGATCGACGATGCTGACCATGCGCAGTACGCCGTGCTCGCGGAATTCGATCAGCCGTGAATCGACGTTGCTCTGCAGCAGAAAATGGCGGTACTGTTCGCGGCTGTCCTGATCCATGCCGCCGCCGCTGTGGCGCCGCGACTGGTAGCGCAGATACAGCGCGTAATGCTCGGCGCTGTAACGCAGCTCCAGCGTGCGCGCGTCGAGCGCGGCGTGGCGCTGCCAGGTGCGGCGCTGGCTGCGATCGGGCCGGAACGCCTCGCACACGACGCGCACCGGCACGCAGGCACGGCAGCGGTCGCAGTGCGGACGGTAGGTGAACGCACCGCTGCGGCGAAAGCCGGCCCGCACCAGCTCGCCGTAGACCGCGGTGTCGATCACGTGGTTCGGCGTCGCGACCTGCGAGCGCGCCATGCGTTCCGGCAGGTAGCTGCACGGGTAGGGCGCCGTCGCATAGAACTGCAGCACGGACAGCGGAAATTCGTTAAGCAAGGTCATCGTCGAAGTGCCAACGTCCGTTTCGTCCCGGATAGTTTACCAATTCCGCGACGTGGCGCGTAAATTCCGTGCGCGGGATCTCGCGCGCGCCGAATGACGCCAGATGCGGAGTGTTCATCTGGCAGTCGATCAGCCCGAAGTTCCACCGCGCCAGCTGGCGCACCAGGTGCGCCAGTGCGATCTTCGATGCGTCCGTGACGCGCGTGAACATCGATTCGCCGTAAAACATGCCGCCCAGCGCCACGCCATAGAGCCCGCCGGCAAGCTCGCCGCCGATCCACGTTTCGACCGAATGTGCGATGCCCAGTGCATGAAGTTCGCCGTAGGCGGCGGCCATCTGTGGCACGATCCAGGTGCCGTTCTGATCGCGGCGCGGCGCGGCGCAGCCGGTGATGACAGCGGCGAAAGCGGTATCGGTGCGGACTTCGTAGTTTCTTTTGCACAGCGTTTTGCGCAGCGAACGCGAAACTTTCAGCTCGTGCGGAAACAGCACCATGCGCGGGTCGGGACTCCACCACAGGATCGGCTGATCGTCGCTGAACCACGGGAAGATACCGCGGCGGTAGGCGGCGATCAGCCGCTGCGCGGAAAGATCGCCGCCGGCCGCGATCAATCCGTTCGGTTCTTCAAGCGCGAGCTCCACCGGGGGAAACGAATCGGTTGCGTCAAGCCACGGAATCATGCGCACATTTTAGCGTTCCTGCGTGCGGGATGTCGGCCTGCCTGCATGTGAGCGAACTTGATCCAGATCAAAAAGGGGCTGTTGCCCGCTTGCCGTTATCGTATAGCATTGGGTCTATAAGAAGCGGTTCATGCCGTGTGGATGTTGGGATTGACCGCGTCCCGCGCAGGCGCACGGCGGCCC
>JBDZVW010000242.1:0-4670 GCA_040255885.1 Betaproteobacteria bacterium | reverse complement strand
TGGCTGGCACCACAGTACGTGCACTTGCCATCAGCCCATGTGTGTTCCGTGCGCTCGAACCAGACGTTGCCCGCGTCGGTCTCGAATCCCTTGGCGATCGAGTGCTCGCCTGTCGCATGCTTCGAGCAATACACGCTGCGCCGCGCCAGCAGGCTGGTGAGATGCGTGATGCCGATGCCGAACACCTGCTGGGTCAAGATATGGTCAACGCGTTCTTGAAGGTTTGGAATCTCGGCCGCCAGTCCCCTGACGAGACGGCTGGTGATCTCGCGCAGGAACACGCCCGACTTGGTGCACGGATCAAGGAACTTCACTGACTTGTCCACCCACAGGTTCGCGCCGTCGTAATCGGCCGCCCACGCTTCGGCCAGCGTGTCCAGCATCCGATTCGCGAACTCCGGCGGCGTAAATACCTCGTCGTTCGAGAGGTTCGCGATGCACGTTAGCACGTCCGGATTGCGTCCGCGCAGCGCGAAGCCCGATTTCTCGACACTCACGCTTGTCTCCCCAACACGAACCTGGCCTGCTCGATGCGCAGCATCTGATAAGGTGTCATGTAGCGCACGTTCAACCCCAGGCACGCATTCGGAATCTTGATGCGTCCGTTCGATGTCGCTGGAGTCTCGTGAGTCACCAGCACATGACCTCCGGCCAGTGCATGCGCCACCAAATAGAAATCGGCAGCCTGCAAAAACGTGTTGACGGCGGCAGGCGTGAACTGCTGACTGGTCGCCCACGTACTGACTTCCCCAAACTGCGCGGCCAACGATGCAGGGGTACGATGGAATAAGCCGGTTCCGCGAGCAGCCGCCCAAGCCGACAATTCATCCGCCCCGGCAGCAATTTCGTCGGCAACTTTGTCGATGCTGAACACGACGCCGGTATTGCTTTTGTGAATCAGCCAATCCCAGAATGCCGGACAGAAATCCAGTCCGTAATGCAGGTTCTTGGCGGCCATGAATACGTTTGCGTCCAGCAGGTAGCTCACGCCGTCACCCCCAGCTCGCGCGCGGCCTGATAGAACGTGGCCGTCTTGCGCACGCCCAGCATGCGGAAGGCTTCAGTGAACGGGGTGAGCCCCTCCAGCGCGCTGGACACGATGGCGCGTGCGAACCGCTTGCCCGTGCGAGCGCCCAGCGAGTTGTAGAAGTCGCCACCGCCGGCTCCTTTCCGTTCCAGCAATCGGATTCGCTCCTGTTCTTCACGATAGTGCTGCCATAGCGCAGCCCGGTTGATGAATCCCGCATCGAACAGTCGGCGCAAGGCGACCAAAGTGCTGACCTTGAACTCACGCGCCAGTCGTTGGATTTCCTGCGGGATCGGCGTTCCCGGCTGATAGGTGGCGCGCAGCGCCTGCATGGGCATCAGCAGTTCCGCCGCCACTTGATTGCACCAGCGTTCGATACGTTGCTCCGGTACGCGGCCGGTTTCGGTGTCGGAAACACCAGAGGCGCCGAGCCACAGATGCGCCAACTCATGTGCCAGCGTGAACATCTGCGCGGACTTGCTGTCCGACCCATTCAAGAAAACAAGTGGCGCAAGTGTGTCTGCCAACGCGAAGCCGCGGAATTCGCCGACATCCAGCTTGCGGTGGCTATTGCTGCCGACCACGGAACTGGCCATGACCATGACACCCGCATCTTCGGCCCTGGCGATCAACTGGCGCAGTGCTCCCGTCCAGGTGGGCAATCGTCTCCGCACCTCGGCAGACAAGCCCAACTTCTCGCGCATCCGCTGCGCCACTGCTTCAGGCGCTTTCCGAAGCGTTGCGTCACCGACAAAAGTGAGCACCGGCAAGCCATGCAGCCGTGCGTGGTCGCGATACCAGTCTTGCCTCTGTTGGCAAAGGTAGAGCGTGTCGAGCAGTTCGCTGCTCGGCTCGGCAAGCGCCTCATCACGCAGCGTGCGAAAGTCCGGAATCGGCAGCGCCAAATCCGGGGGCTGCGGCAGAAAAAAATAGCCGATGGCGGTATGCGTGCGGCCTGCGAAGCCTTCGAGCTGTCGAAGCGTAGGCTGTGCTTCGCCGCTGAGCCAGAGCGGCCACTTCGGGTAGTGCTTTATCAGAGCTTCGTCGTCTAGATGGGCGCGTTGAGCGGCCCAGTGCAGGACGGGAATGGAAGCGGCAACCGTTGTCATGGGGGATTCTCAATCCCGTCTCGTGCAACGACGGCTATCTCGCTCACGGTCATGGCCGGATAGGTTTTGACCGGCCTGAAAATCTCATGCTTGCCGAGATGCGCAAACAACGAATCCCGTGCACTGAAGGCCGATGCACCGGCGAGAACGTCGAAACGGAAGTCGCGCCGCTGGAACTTGCCCTTGCCGAGGTAGCCCCACTCGGCAAAGGTGATGGGCTCGCCGTCATGCGTGCGCATCGTCAATGCATCGCCGTGCACGAGATTCAGCGATAGCACATGAGACGCGGCGCGATACAGATCGTCAGACTCGGCGACGTTGAGATACTCAGCGAGGATTTCCAGCAAGTTCGCGCGGCACTCCTTGATGTTGTCCGGTAAAAGCTCGATGCCGTAGATGCACATGAGCCCCAAAAGAGCGTAATGCCGCTTCTCGAAATCTGACTTTCGAAACTTGCACTCAACGGCAGCAAGCTTGCGTTTCAGGATCGGCACGAGGAAGTTGCCGCTGCCACAGGCCGATTCGAGGAACCGGGCGTCGATGCGTTCCGATTCGCCTTTGACGAGATCAAGCATCGCGTCAACTAACCAGGCGGGGGTAAACACCTCCCCATGGTCGGCGATACGTTGTCTCGATTTGATCAAGCTCATGAGCGGACAGAGTGAGAATGGGATCAGCCTTCGCCGCCGCTGATTCCAACGCGGGGGTTAGCAGGTTCAGTCACGGGGTGCCTGTGGTGATCAGCAACAACGCCCGCTGATCGCCTAAGCATGCCGCCAAAGTCATAGACCGCGCCGCATATCATGCCGGTGGGCAGCGGCGAAATGAGTGACCCCCACGCGATGTGGTCAACTGGAACGTTTTTGCATTAATGCGCGTTGCCACCGTCCAGAGATCGGCCGCGAATTGCTCGATGTCTTTGAAAGCGTCGCTATTCATGCGGTATCGGATTCCCTTCCTTGTTATAGTCATGGCGCCGCACCGTCCGCTGCGCCATGGTGCCAGCTTTTTATACGCAAACAATCACGGCCGCCACCGACGAATGGATGGCGGCGTGCATCAGTCCATCGAACCGAAAGGCGCGGCGCGACGGGCGCGAAAACGGGGTTATTTTACTCTTTTAGCGTTCGTCGCTGCCGCCGGGCGCAAGCGGGGTCAACGCCCGACGCGATCGCCGCCCCGCTGGCGTCGTGGCGACGAATGCAAAGTAGCCGCGACTATCTCCCCTTCGAAAAAGAAACCACATTGAGTCTGAAAGCTTGAGCTCTGGATACCATCGCAAATCCCGCTGCTGCCTTGTCAAAGGGGAGATTTAACCTCGGGATCCGATCGGATAAGACATGCCACAGCGTACGCCGGTGCGCACGCCGAAACGCGCGCGGCATCGACCCCGTTGGTTTCAATCAGTTCGGTAAAATCGCGGTACGGCCGTGCCAGCCGCTGCGCGGCCTTGCGCGCGACGAAACTTCCGACACCGGCACCGACGAGCGGCGCGCCGGCGCCAATCGCACGATCCGAAAGCACGCGGCTACACGCATCATGCACCCGGCGCAACTGCGATTCGGCGACATATTCGGCGAGCGCGGTCCATGCCGTGAGCGATTCGTCAACATCGACGTCGCAGCCGATCATGCGCGCCAGCCGCCGCGCACTGTCTTCGAGCGACTTGCCGCGGCCATCAGCGGTGGCACCGAGGTCGGCATCGTCAGGCAGTTCGCCGGTCAGGCGATAGACGTCCGCCGCAGTCGCGAAATGTTCGGCCATCGGTTCGATCCACTCGCCGGCGAACGGCAATCGCGCAGCCATCGCCATCACCGGCGTACGCACCACGCCGGCATAGATCAGCTCGCCGCAAATCAGGCGGGTGTGATCGTCGGTGCCGCGCGCGCAGACCGCTCCACCGGCAAACGGGATGACATCGGTGGTAGTGCTGCCGACGTCGATCAGCACGCCGTCGCCGATGCGCCGTGCGGCGAGCATCGCGCTGGCCAGCCAGTTGGCCGACGCCACGTCGCGCCAAAAGGCAGCGGCATCGCCGGGCGACAGAAAGCCGCGGCGGCCGGCGAACACGCTGATGCACGCGCCCGGCAATTTCCGCTGCAGTGTGACCACGATCTGCTCGACGCCCTGCGCGCGATCGGTAAACAGATCGGCCATTTCGCCGGTCATCGTTACCGCATGCAGTACCGCGTTCACCGGCATACGCTGACACGCGGTGTCGATCGCATCTTCGAGATGATGAATGCCCTGCCACAATGGGCACGGCAACTGCAACGCTGCGCTCACCTCGCCCGCGGCGCCGATCAGCACCGCCTTCAAGTGGGCGCCGCCGATGTCCCAGCCGACGGCCGCGTCAGACACGGATCGCCTCGGCCGTCACATCGACTTTCAGCGCCGGCGCCAGCGCGGTCGGCAACGGCATCGCGGCATCGAGCAGCGCCAGCACCATTTGCGCTGGGTTGGCGCCGAGCGACGCGCGCAATCCGGCGTACGACGTGGTGGTTCGCGGATTGACTTCCATCACCACCGGCCCG
>JBDZVW010000241.1:0-4695 GCA_040255885.1 Betaproteobacteria bacterium | reverse complement strand
CCTCCTTAAAAACAGGAGGGGAAAAAACCTATCGTGCGGTGATAACGCACGAATTCTCCCCTCCTCAAATGAGGAGGGGTGGACGCGAAGCGGACGGGGTGGTTAGCACGTGTTCCACACACCGCGAACCCGTGTCAATTCGGCACCGCCAATCCCGGAATCAGTTCATGTAAGATACGCCGTGCGCACCGCATGATTATCAACCCAATCCGCGGTGTGCCGAGCACGCCTGCGAATCATTTCTTGCGAACGTGGATGGAGTTAATCTTGAGGACGCAGCCCGACGCACGCATCGAAACGTCGGATTACGCTTCGCCAACCCGGCCTGCTATCGTCACCGTCTTTTATCGAATGCTTCATGTATGGTCCGCACACGGGCCAACGCCGCGGCGTCGAGGCGTGGCGCGAAATCGGGTTCGAGCTGGATCGCTCCATCTGCAAACGCCAGCGGAGTTTCAAGCAGCGGCGCAACGGGTTTCAGAAAACCATTCATCTCGCCGGCGTTCGCGACGCGTGAGCGCGCGACGCAGGCTTCCATCCAGCAGCCGACCTCGCACGCGACGCCGTTGCCGAGCACCGGTTCCATTCCGCATTCGCGGATGGTTTCGATCGCATGGGCGAGCCGTGACAACCCGCCGAGCTTCATCAGCTTGAGCTTGATGTAGCGCGCGGCGTGCAATTCGGCGGCGCGTTCGATGTCGGCCAATCCGTAGATCGACTCGTCAAGCATCATCGGCACCGTCGCGACGCGCGCCACCGCTTGCGCCGCGTCCCAGTCGCCGGCGGCGCACGGCTGTTCGAACAGCTCGATGTCCTGCGGATCGAGCGAGCGCGCGAAGCGGCACGCGTCGTCTCGGCTATAGCCCTGGTTCGCATCGAGCCGGATCGTGCCGCGGCCGTGCACCGCGCGTTGCACGCTTTTCACCAGTTCGAGATCGCGCGCGACGTCGAAGCCGACCTTCACTTTCAGCATATGGTAACCCTGCGCAAACAGCTCGCTGCTCTCGCGTTCGATCTCGGCCGGCGCGGTGGCGTGCAGCAGGCCGAGAATCGGCACGCGCGTTTGAGCGTGGACGTCGAGTGTAGTGTTGCCTTCGAGCATCTCGATCGCGGTGTTGAGCGCGGTGGCAGTGAAGGCGGCATCGTCGATGTGCGGATCGATCGCAGCGCGCGCTTCTTCCGCATTCATTCCTGCCAATGATTGCGCCATCCGCCGCGCCAGCTGCCAGCCGCCCTCCGGCGTTTCGTCGCTGTAGCCGGCGAGGTAGGTCGCCTCGCCGACACCGTAACCGCCGTCTTCGCCTTCAACTTCGACGAGCAGCGTGTCGAACGCGGTGAGCTTGCCGAACGACAGTTTGTACGGCACCGCGAGCGGCACCTTGAGCAGGTGCAGGGAAAATTTGCAGAAGCGCATGATCAGTTTCGGGCGAATTGGACAGCACGGCGAAATAAGTCGCCGTCGCGGCCAATGACAGCTCGCTGATTACCGTATTCGTGGATAACGCGCTGCCAGTTTAACAGTACGGACGCGATATAGGTACGGCGGTGAACGGCATCAGATCGACGACGGGAGCGCACAAGGGCGCAATGCAGACCGTTGTGCGCCGTCGTGATGTTATCCATCTGCCTTATTGCTTGTTAGCTTCTGCTTCCGCCGCGTACATTTTCAACTTTTGAATTTCATGCTCGAGGAATTTTCTCGCTTCGCTTCTCGGGATGTAACTGTTTTCACTGGCGTATTGCTGTTTTATGTATTGTTTGTAAACCGGCGAGGATGCGATGTGGGCCAAAGCATCCGAGATCGCCTTCACTTTGCTCTCGTCGGTTCCGCTTTTCATGATCACCATCCTGATTTGATGAACACTGATCGGATATCCCAGTTCCTTGGAAGTCGGGACGTCCGGAAATGCGGGGAAGCGACTGGAATCGAGCACCACTATCGGCCGCATCTGGCGGTCGCGGAGATAGCCTTGGACATCGCCGAATTGTTCGTACAGAACATCGGTGTGTCCGCCGAGAAGAGAGACGTACCGCTTGCTGGGTTTGGGGTAGGGGACGGAGTGTAAGGGAATCCCTTTCTTCTCGAACCATTTAACCTGAGTATCTTCCGGGCCGCCCAAGCCCGTGATCGCGACTTTTAGTGGATGTTTTTTCGCTGCGTCTACGAGATCATTCCATGTTTTGATGTTGCTTTTACCGGAAACAAAAAACGCTGACGGCTGGTTGATCATGATCGCAACCGGAATGAAATCGTCGAGTCCCCAGCGTAATTTCCTGCCTGCCAGTAATAGCAGCGTATCTGCCGTCATGACCGATATGATTTGTCCGTCGGCAGGCGCAGAAAGCATTTTTGCCAACCCGGTCTGCCCGGTTGCGCCGGGGACATTTACGACAGGAAACGATGCGTGAAGCTCTTTTTCCAGGAGCGGGCTTAACGTACGCGCGAATGTGTCGGCGCCGCCGCCAGGGCCCCACGGCACGATAAACGTCACCGGATGTGACGGGTAATGCTCTTCCGCATTACCGAGTGGCACGAACAGAAGAAACAAGAGGATTATAAATGCAGCGTGCATCATCGCGGGCGGGCGTTGAGGCTGAGCAGCTTTCATGGAGATGTCTCCTCTCTCTATACGAACGATTGGCCATTACAAGGAACGAAAGTCATATATTTACGGCGCTTTGACGTGTTGCAGAACGATTGTCATGCATGAGTCAAAGCTCGCGATGGCGGGCACGTGCGGCGAGCCAGCCACCGTCGACCTTGATTTCGGTTCCGGTTATGTAATTCGATTCTTCTGAAGCCAGAAACAAGGCAGCCTGTGCAACGTCTGCCGCGCTTCCCCAACGGCCTGCCAGCGTCTCTCCCCCCCAGTCCGTATCCGGATCTTCGGCGGCTTCTACGTTGAGCGGCGTCGCGATGGAGCCGGGGGCCAGCATGTTCACGCATATATTGCGGTGGCGTAAATCGATCGCCATTGCGCGCGTCAGGCCGAGCAAACCTGCTTTCGCCGCGCAATAGGCAACACGGTTCGGTCGACCGATGAAGCTTGCTATCGAGCCATTGATGATGATTTTGCCTTTCCCTTGTTCAAGCATCGCGGGAGCTACGGCTTTCGCACAAAAGAAATGTCCGCTGAGATTGATCGAAAGCATCCTGTCCCAGTCGTCCTTTGTGTGCTCGATAAATGGCTTGATCAAACGTGCTCCGGCATTACTGACCAGTATGTCGAGCCGGCCGTATGATTGCAGTGTCTCCGCGACCAAACGCCGTACGCTGCTCTCGTCGGTTACATCTGCATGAACGGCCGATGCTTTGCCACCGGACCTGGCTATTGCAGATACCACGGTAGCAGCCAGTTCATCCTGGATATCGGCCACGATGACCGTGGCCCCCTGCTGTGCGAACGTTTGGCAAATTGCTTGTCCCATACCGCTCGCCCCTCCGGTGACAATAGCGGTTTTGTGCTCCAGACGCTTATCCACAGTATCCTCATTCTCCGTTGCCTGTGGTTATGTTATTACTTAGACTTCGCCAGGTTGTTGATATATATTTCACTTGATTTTAAGCAGTGCTTAACCTCCCTGATGAGTTTGAGGCGCCTCAAGACATTCATCGCCGTGGCGCAATGCGGGAGTTTATCGGCCGCAGCAGACGCCCTGTTTCTTACGATTCCAGCGGTAAGCCAGCAACTGCGCAGTTTGGAGCAGGAGCTGAAGACACCGTTGTTTGACCGTGCAACCCGGCCTGCACGATTGAATTCGGCGGGAGAGGCGCTGCTCGTTCGTGCCAGAGAGATCGTGGCGTTATATGAGCGGCTGCCCGAAGCGGTTTCCGAAGTGAACGATCTTGCAGGGGCTATTGTTGTCGGTGCCATTCCGACAGCACTCAGTGGCGTCGTGCCGCGGGCGATTAAGGCAATGTATTCCGTTCACAAACGTCTCGAAATACGCCTGATCCATGGATTGTCGCCGTCTCTTGCTGAGCAGCTTCACCGCGGCGAAATCAATGCCGCCATTATCAGTGAGCCACCGGAACTGCCCGAGACGCTGCAGTGGCGGCCGGTGACGGACGAACCGATCATGATCATTGCGCCGCCAGACGTCGAACCGGTGCACGGTCACCGGTTGTTACACGAGCTACCCTATATTCGCTTTAACAGGCGTTTCTGGGTTAGTCGAATTATCGAGAATTACCTGCGCGTAGAGGGCATTACGTTGCGCGAGGTGATGGAGTTGGATTCATTGGAAGCTATCGCGCTGATGGTGCATCACGGGCTCGGCATGTCGATCGTGCCCCTGTGCTCGGACACGCCGTGGCTGCAGCTGGTGACACAGATTCCGCTCGGCACGCCGCCGCTGACGCGTACACTCGGGTTCGCGGAGCGCGTGGATAATCCCAGGCGCGCGATCACGGCGGCACTTTATACCGAACTGAAAGTCGCTGCAGGTCTCATGCCTGTTGAAATGGCAAGTTGAACGTGGACTCTCGGTCGATTCAAGCAGTCCGAGACGAACAGCGGCGGTGAAAAATCGGCGCAGTGCCATTGCTGCATGCCCGAGCATGCCGCATTTTGGCGTGATGCTGCACGCAGTTTATTACGGTGCAAATATGGTCCGACGCCCGTGTAATATCTCCATTCATCAATGACGGCATGTGGCGCGGCGTAACGGTGTGGCTGAGTTCGCCATATGCTC
>JBDZVW010000240.1:0-4714 GCA_040255885.1 Betaproteobacteria bacterium | reverse complement strand
CAAGTGGCGAAGTGAAAGCTTCGCCACTTGTTTTCAGTGGAGACTAATATTCGCGTAAGCGAATGTTAGTCGGAACTAAAAACCGACAACGAAGTGAACTTCGCCACTTGCTTTCAGTGGAGACTAATATTCGCGCAGCGAATGTTAGTCGGAACTAAAAGCTTCACAGCAAAATAAGGATTCATCGCTCGTCCTTGCTGACGGTGATCAGGTAATAAAAAAGGGCGGTTTCAAACCGCCCTTTTTCCTTTTTCCGCTGCCGTAGCGGCAAACGGCTGACTACTGCGTGGTCTGTATTTCTTCCTTCTTTTCTTCGGCGGCCACTGCTTTCATGCTCAGCCGCAAGCGGCCCTTCTCATCCGCCTCCAGCACCTTCACGCGCACCGATTGCCCCTCCTTCAGGTGGTCGCTGACGCTGTTGACACGCTCGTTGGCGATCTGCGAGATGTGCAGCAGACCGTCCTTGCCGGGCAGCACGCTGACGATGGCGCCGAAATCGAGCAGCTTCAGCACCGTGCCCTCGTAGATACGTCCAACCTCGACTTCCGCGGTCAGTTCTTCGATCCGTTTTTTGGCAGCCGCACCGCCTTCGGACGATACGCACGCGATCGTCACCGTGCCGTCTTCCCCGATATCGATCGTGGTGCCGGTTTCCTCGGTAATCGCGCGGATGACTGCGCCGCCCTTGCCGATCACGTCGCGAATCTTTTCCGGCTTGATCTTCATCGTGATCATGCGTGGCGCAAAGGTGGAAATCTCGGTGCGCGGGCTGTCCATCGCGGCTTTCATCTTGCCCAGAATGTGCATCCGGCCTTCGCGGGCCTGCACCAGCGCCGCCTGCATGATCTCGCGCGTGATGCCGTCGATCTTGATATCCATCTGTAGTGCCGTCACGCCGTGATCGGTGCCTGCAACCTTGAAGTCCATGTCGCCGAGATGATCCTCGTCGCCGAGAATGTCGGTCAGCACCGCGAAACGGTTGCCTTCCTTGATCAGCCCCATCGCGATGCCGGCGACATGCGCTTTCATCGGCACGCCGGCATCCATCAGCGCCAGACAGCCGCCGCACACCGACGCCATCGAACTGGAGCCGTTCGACTCGGTGATTTCGGAGACGACGCGCAACGAATACGCAAATTCCTCGGCGCTCGGCAGCATCGCCAGCAGCGCGCGCTTCGCCAGCCGGCCGTGGCCGATCTCGCGCCGCTTCGGCGAGCCGACACGGCCGGTTTCGCCGGTCGCATACGGCGGCATGTTGTAATGGAACATGAAGCGTTCCTTGTAGCCGCCCTGCAGCGCATCGATGATCTGTTCGTCGCGCGAGGTGCCCAATGTCGCAACCACCAGCGCCTGGGTTTCGCCGCGGGTGAACAGCGCCGAGCCGTGCGTACGCGGCAGCACGCCGGTACGGATCGATATCGGACGCACGGTGCGCGTATCCCGACCGTCGATGCGCGGCTCTCCGTCGAGAATCTGCCCACGCACGATCCGCGATTCGATGTTGCCGAATTCACGCTTGACCAGATTCTCCAGGCCGGGCTCGGCATCGGCCTTCACGCATGCTTCCAGCACGCGGGCCTGAATGGCCTCGATGCGCTCGGCGCGCACCTGCTTCTGCCGGATCTGGTACGCTTCACGCAAATCGGATTCAGCCAGCTCCGTGATGTGGCTGATGAGCGCGTCGTCGGGCACCGGCGGAGCCCAGTCCCACAGCGGCGCGCCGGCTTCGTCGGCAAGCTCGTTGATCGCATTGACAACTGCCTGCATCTGTTCATGGCCGAACACCACCGCGCCCAGCATCACGTCTTCCGGCAATTCCTGCGCTTCGGACTCGACCATCAGCACCGCCTGCGCGGTGCCGGCGACCACCAGGTTGAGCTGCGAGGATCCGAGTTCGGTTGCGGTCGGATTCAACACGTATTGGCCGTCCACGTAGCCGACACGCGCCGCGCCGATCGGGCCATTGAACGGAATGCCGGACACCGCCAGTGCGGCCGATGCGCCGATCATCGCCGGAATGTCCGAATCGACTTCATTGTTCGACGACATGACTGTCGCCACGACCTGCACTTCGTTGAAAAAACCATCGGGGAACAGCGGCCGGATCGGACGGTCGATCAGCCGCGACGTCAGAATTTCCTTTTCGGACGGACGGCCTTCGCGCTTGAAAAAACCGCCCGGGATCTTGCCCGCCGCATAGGTTTTTTCCTGGTAATCGACGGTCAGCGGGAAAAAATCCCGCCCCGGATCGGCCTTCTTTTTGCCGACTACCGTGACCAGCACCACCGTATCATCGAGATTGACCAGCACCGCTCCGTGCGCCTGCCGCGCAATCTCGCCGGTCTCCAGCGTCAGCTGATGACGCCCGTATGTGAGTGTTTTTTTAATCTGCTTCAAGAGCTCGCCCCTTGCCTAGCGTTCAAAATAAAAAGACCGCCAACAAGCGGTCTTTGTCGTTGCGCGAACACACGCACCACTCCGTCGAACCGACGGTCTGCGTGACAGGTTTCGCTGTCCATCTAACCCGGAAACTAGCGACGCAGACCGAGTCGGTCGATCAAGGAACGATAGCGCTCGGCGTCATTACCCTTCAGATAATCCAGCAGCTTGCGCCGTCTGCTCACCATCCGCAGCAGTCCGCGCCGGGAATGATGGTCCTTGACATGCGTTTTGAAATGTTCCGTCAGATAGGATATCCGCGCTGTCAGCAGGGCAACCTGCACCTCCGGCGAACCGGTGTCGCCGGCCCCACGCTGATAGTCCTTCAGAAGCTGCGCTTTCTGCGCACTTGTAACAGCCATAACGCCCTCGTTGGAAATCCGTTTATTTTACCGTTTAACTCTACGTTTTCTCAAGCATTTTTTGCGCGGTGGGCGATCAGGCGTTTCGGCACCAGCAGACCGTCCGCGGCGACCTCGCCGACACCTATGAAATCGTTGCCGGGCCCGTATATCCGCATCATTCCGGCATTGCCGATGGGCGAGATGGCGATCCTGCGTCCGGTCGCGAATTGCGCGGCATCGGTCTTTTCCAGTGCCATTGCCGGCAGGTCGGAAAGCAGCTTGTCCAGCCCCATCAGGTATTGATCGCGCGCCGCCTCGTTAACGACCGTCAAATGCTCCAGCGTCACTGCCGCGTCCACATTGAAAGGTCCGGAAGCGGTACGGCGCAGGGCGGCCAGCGAGCCTCCGCAGCCCAGCGCTCGCCCAATGTCCTCGGCCAGCACGCGGACGTAAGTACCCTTGCTGCAGCGGATCCGGATACGCAGTCGATCGCCGGCAAAATCGACGAGCTTCAATTCATCAATGGTCGTTTCACGCGGCTCGCGCTGCACTTCCTGACCGGCGCGAGCATAGGCGTAGAGCGGCTTGCCGCGATGCTTGAGCGCACTGTACATCGGCGGCAACTGGCGAATGCTGCCGGTAAACTGCGGCAGGACGCGATTGATGTCGTCCGGCGTAACCGAAACTTCCCGCCGTTGCAGTATTTCGCCTTCGCTGTCACCGGTCGTCGTGACGATCCCGAGTTGGATTGTCGCGTCATATGCTTTTCCGGCGTCCAGCAGCAACTGCGAAAACTTGGTTGCCTCGCCAAAGCAGATCGGCAGCAGGCCGGTGGCCTGAGGATCCAGCGTTCCGGTATGGCCGGCCTTGGCCGCGTTGAACAGCCGTTTGGCGGTCTGCAACGCGGCATTCGACGTCATTCCCTCGGGCTTGTCGAGCAGCAGCATGCCGTCGACTTGCCGGCGCGGACTATTTCTCCGTGCCGTCATCGTGCTGATCGGAATGCTCTGCCAGCGCGGTATCGATCAACCGCGACAGACGCATGCCGCGCTCGACCGATTCATCATAAACGAACTGAAGATCGGGCATCAGGCGCAGCTTCATCCGGTGCGCGAGCTGCGTGCGCAGGAATCCTGCCGCATGCTGCAGGCCGTTAAGCGCCGGCCCCGAGTCGCCTTCCGTCAGCCGGGTGAAATACACCTTTGCATGCTTGCAGTCGCGCGTCACCTCGACACCGGTCACGGTGATCATGCCGATGCGCGGATCCTTCAGCTCGAGCCGGATGACGTCGGACAGCTCGCGCTGGATCTGATCGGCAACGCGCAGACTGCGGGGGTAATCCTTGGGCATGTTTAGGGCAGGATTGAGGATTGAGGTATCAGGATTGAGGGGAAATATCCGGCGCGCTGCGCGCGCCGCATTATTTACTCAATCCACAATCCTCGATCCTCAATCCTGAAATTAAAGCGTTCTTGCCACTTCAACGACCTCGTATACCTCGAGCTGGTCACCGACCTTGACGTCGTTGAAGTTCTTGAGCGAAAGGCCACATTCGAATCCGGCCTTGACCTCGCGGACATCGTCCTTGAAGCGCTTGAGTGAATCCAGTTCGCCGGTGTAGGTCACGACGTTGTCGCGCAGCAGCCGCACCTGGCCGCCGCGCCGCACCACGCCTTCCAGCACATAGCAGCCGGCAACCGTTCCGACCTTGGAAATCCTGAATACATTGCGCACTTCAACCAGTCCGAGGGCGTGCTCTTTCGCTTCGGGCGCCAGCATGCCGGCGAGCGCCGCCTTGACCTCGTCGACGGCCTCGTAAATGATGTTGTAATAGCGCACGTCGACACCGGCGCTTTCGATCAGCTTGCGCGCAGTCGCGTCGGCGCGCGTGTTGAAGCCGATGATCACCGCCTTCGATGCCAGCGCAAGAT
>JBDZVW010000239.1:0-4724 GCA_040255885.1 Betaproteobacteria bacterium | reverse complement strand
GTTGCTTCCAGTTCGTCCATCGGATAGAGCAGCTTGCGCAGCACCCAGATCTTCTGCAGGATTTCCTGCTTGATCAGCAGTTCCTCGCGGCGGGTGCCGGAGCGGTTGACGTTCATTGCCGGATAGATGCGCTTCTCCGCCATGCGCCGGTCGAGATGGATTTCCATGTTGCCGGTGCCTTTGAATTCCTCGTAGATCACGTCGTCCATGCGCGAGCCGGTATCGATCAGCGCGGTGGCGATGATCGTCAGCGAACCGCCTTCCTCGATGTTGCGCGCGGCGCCGAAGAAGCGCTTCGGACGCTGCAGCGCGTTGGCGTCGACGCCGCCGGTCAGTACCTTGCCGGACGCCGGGACCACGGTGTTGTAGGCGCGCGCCAGGCGCGTGATCGAGTCGAGCAGGATCACCACGTCCTTCTTGTGCTCGACCAGGCGCTTCGCTTTCTCGATCACCATTTCGGCGACCTGCACGTGACGGGTGGCCGGCTCGTCGAACGTGGACGACACCACCTCACCCTTTACCGAGCGCTGCATCTCGGTCACTTCCTCGGGACGCTCGTCAATCAGCAGCACGATCAGCAGTGCTTCCGGATGATTGGTCGTGATCGAATGGGCGATGTGCTGCATCAGCACCGTTTTGCCGGCCTTCGGCGGCGACACGATCAGTCCGCGCTGGCCCTTGCCGACCGGCGCGATGATGTCGATCACGCGGCCGGTCAGGTTTTCCTCGCCCTTGATGTCGCGTTCCATCTTGAACTGCTCGGTGGGGAACAGCGGCGTCAGGTTCTCGAACAGGATCTTGTGCTTGGAATTCTCGGGCGGTTCGTCGTTGACCTTGTCGACCTTGACCAGCGCGAAATAGCGTTCGCCGTCCTTCGGCGTGCGGATTTCGCCCTCGATCGAGTCACCGGTATGCAGGTTGAAGCGCCGGATCTGGCTGGGGCTGACGTAGATGTCGTCGGTGCCGGCGAGATACGAGGTGTCGGGGGAGCGCAGGAAGCCGAAACCGTCGGGCAGTACTTCCAGCGTGCCACCGCCGAAAATGCTGACGCCTTTCTTGGCCTGATTCTTCAGAAGCGCAAAGATGACTTCCTGCTTGCGCATGCGGTTGGCGCCGTCGATTTCCTTGGCGTTCGCCATGTCGACCAGCTCGGTGACATGCAGGTTTTTGAGTTCGGATAGATGCATAAAAGGCGGTGGATTAACGGCTACGGCGCGGCACGCGCTGTGAAACACCGATGCTGGAAAGAAGGGAAAGAGTTGCCACGCTTTCCGCGGCGGCAGGCCGCCTGGGAAGCGTTCAGATATTTTCGGTGAAAAAGATTATCGGTTCTAAATGTGGCTGTCAATAAAAGCCGTCAACTGCGGCTTGGAAAGCGCGCCCACCTTGGTCGCCTCGACGTTTCCGTTCTTGAACAGCATCAGTGTCGGGATGCCGCGGATACCGTACTTCGGCGGTGTCGTCTGATTCTCGTCGACGTTGAGCTTGGCGATCTTGAGCCGCCCTGAATACTCTTTCGCGATCTCCTCGAGGATCGGGGTGATCATCTTGCAGGGGCCGCACCACTCCGCCCAGTAATCGACCAGCACCGGCAGCGGCGCCTGCAGCACTTCGGGTTCAAAACTGTCGTCAGTAACGTAGGATATATGCTCGTTCATTGAATATGCCTGCTGGAACAGCAAACGGCTGCGGGGATCGTTAAACGCAGCGCAAAGGGGGCGTGTTTCTGCTTATCGTAGCGAAATTTTGGCGCTTTGGGAAGCAGGGCGGTTGATGCGGGTCAAAAAGAACCCCTCCTGGCTTCTGTTAAAATAACGCCATTTCCAAGCAAGTTGCCGAGTATTCAGAGATCATCATGGCCTACGTCGTTACAGAAAGCTGCATCAAGTGCAAATATACGGATTGCGTCGATGTGTGTCCGGTCGATTGTTTTCGGGAGGGTCCCAACATGCTGGTGATCGATCCCGACGAGTGCATCGACTGCACTTTGTGCGTTGCCGAATGCCCGGTGGAAGCCATTTTTGCCGAAGACGACGTGCCGGATGACCAGCAGCCGTTCACTGCGCTCAACGCCGAGCTGGCGAAGACCTGGCCCGCGATCATCGAAAAGAAGGATGCGCCGGCCGATGCCGACGAATGGGCCAAGGTTAAAGAAAAAATACAGCATCTTGAACGCTGACCGAAGGGAGCCGCCGCGACACGTTAGCCGAAGGCCCGCTTGCGGGAGCGGCGGCAGGGCTTCCGGGCCAGTGGCACGCGAAGTGTCACCGGTTGATCAGGCTATGAGGTTCATCAAATTCAACCGAAGGGAGCCGCCGCGACACGTTAGCCGAAGGCCCGCTTGCGGGAGCGGCGGCAGGGCTTCCGGATCAGCGGCAAGAAAAACTCTGCTGACGGACGGGGCTATTGACTGCACCGCATTGAACCGCAGGAAGCCGCCGCGCTAGGCGGCGTGGGCCGCATGCAGACCGATCTGCTGGATCGTCTTGCGGCCGGATGTGTCGTCCTGACTCCGAATCGCCGGCTCGCCCTTTATCTCAAGCATCAGTTTGATGCCGCGCAGACAGCGGCGGGACGCTCCGTGTGGCGTTCGGCCGACATCCTGCCGTGGGGCGCCTGGCTCGAACGCAGCTACGGCGAATTTACGCGCTGCAGCCGTGACGCAACGCTGCTGTCGCCGCTGCAGGAACGCGCGTTGTGGCAGCGGATCATTGAAGCGTCGCCGCACGCGAATGCGCTGCTCGATCCCGGTGCGGCCGCGCGTGCTGCGCGCGATGCCTGGATGGTGCAACACGCGTGGCGCCTTGACGTCGCGGCACAGCGCGCACGTCACGATGCCGACGTGACCGCCTGGTTCGAGTGGTCGCGGCATTTCGGCCGGATTTGCGACGATAACCGCTGGCTCGATGGCGGACGCCTGGCCGACGCGGTTGCGGCGTTGCTGACGCACGCCCGCGATTGCACGCCGCGCGACGTCGTGCTCTATGCGTTCGACCAGCTCGATTCGCAACAGCGGGCGCTGCTCGATGCACTCGCTGCAACCGGCACACGCGTCGAGGAACGCGCACCAGCCGGATGCGCTGCAACCGTCGTGCGCACCGGCCATGCCACGGCGGAAGACGAACTGACTGCAGTCGCGCACGCCGTGCGCCGCATCCTGGAAACGAAACCGGACGCACGTATCGGCGTGGTGGTGCCGGGCCTCGCGGAGCATCGCGGTCTCGTGATGCGCGTGTTCGACGATGCACTGCAGCCGGCCCGCGTGCTTTCCGGCGGCAACAGCCGTTCGCGTCCGTACAACCTGTCGCTGGGGCAGGCGCTGGCCGATTACCCGCTGGTGCATACCGCGCTGCTGCTGTTGCGGCTGGCGTGCCACCCGCTGACGCTCGCTGAGGCTGGATCGTTGCTGCGCAGCCCGTTCCTTGCGGCAGCCGAAACTGAAATGACGGGCCGTGCGCTGCTCGATGCGCGGCTGCGCCGGCGCGGCGGGCTGACGGTCGATGCGGAACTGCTGCGCCGCTATGCGCGCGGCGCCGGCGACGGATCGGGGAACTGCCGCGTGCTGTCGCGGCGTCTCGACGCGTGGCGGCGATTGACCGACGGCATCGCCGGCAGGCGCCAGCCGCCGAGCGCGTGGAGTGCAACCTTCCTGTCGCTGCTGGCGGCGCTCGGCTGGCCCGGCGAACGTGCGCTGGACAGTATCGAGCATCAGACGGTCGAAAAATGGCGCGAGACCGTGACCGGGCTGGCGGCACTCGACGCAATCTTTCCGGTGCTCGGATTCAATGACGCGCTGTCATGGCTGCGGCGCGCATCGAACGAGACACTGTTTCAACCGGAATCGCCGGATGGGCCGGTGCAGATTCTCGGCATGCTGGAAGCGGCCGGACTCGAATTCGATGATCTGTTCGTAACCGGCCTGTGCGATGACGCGTGGCCCGGCTCGCCGCGCCCCAATCCCTTTTTGCCGATTGCGCTGCAGCGCGCATGCGCGGTGCCTCATGCGTCGGCCGACTGGGAGCTCGGTTTCGCGCAGCGCATGCTGGCGCTGTGGAGCCGCGCCGCGCCGCGGGTCCGGCTCAGCTATCCGTTGCGCGACGGCGATGTTGAACTGCGGCCGAGCCCGCTGCTGGCCGATATTGCGGAGGCGCAGCCGGGCGCTGCGATGGAGCCGTACCGTGCGCAGATTTATGCCGCGGCTGCGCTTGAACGTCTGCCGGATGCGACTGCGCCGGCACTGGCGCCGGGTACGCCGGCTCATGGCGGCGCGGCGCTTTTCGGCAACCAGGCCGCCTGTCCGTTTCGCGCGTTCGCCATTCACCGTCTGGGCGCGGCTGCGCTCGAATCGGGTTGCGCCGGACTCGACGCGCGCAATCGCGGCAGCCTGGTTCACCAGGCGCTTGCCGGTCTGTGGCGCGCCATCGGGAGCCATGCGCGGCTGCTGGAATTGAGCGCCGACGGAGCCGCTGCGGCGATCGCCGATGCGGTTGGCACGGCGCTCGCCGACCTGCGCCGCAAACGGCCGGATGTGCTGAGTGACGGCTTCGCGCGGCTTGAGCATGACCGGATCAGCGCGTTGTTGACGCGCCTTCTGGAACTCGAGCGCCGGCGCGCGCCATTCGAAGTGCAGGCGTGCGAGGAGCCGCGTGCGCTGCAGATCGGCGGCGTCGCGGTCGACGTGCGCATCGACCGCATCGACCGGCTGCCTGATGGGGCGCATGTCA
>JBDZVW010000238.1:0-4724 GCA_040255885.1 Betaproteobacteria bacterium | reverse complement strand
AGATCAACAACACGGTCGGCCAGGCGCTGCTGGCGAAGCGCATGGGCAAGCCGCGGGTGATCGCCGAGACCGGTGCCGGCCAGCACGGCGTCGCCGCCGCCACGGTGGCCGCGCGCTATGGCATGGAATGCGTCGTTTACATGGGCTCGGAAGACATCAGGCGCCAGGCGGCGAATGTCTACCGGATGAAGCTGCTGGGCGCGTCGGTGGTGCCGGTCGAAAGCGGTTCCAAGACGCTGAAGGATGCGCTCAACGAAGCGATGCGCGACTGGGTCACCAACGTCGAAAACACGTTTTACATCATCGGCACCGTGGCCGGGCCGCATCCATACCCGATGATGGTGCGTGATTTCCAGTCGGTGATCGGTGAAGAGGCGAAGCAGCAGATGCCGGAACTGGCCGGACGCCAGCCGGACGCGATTCTCGCGTGCGTCGGCGGCGGCTCCAATGCGATGGGGATTTTCCATCCGTACATCGCCGAAGAGTCGGTGCGCCTGATCGGCGTCGAGGCCGCCGGCTACGGCCTCGAATCGGGCCGCCACGCGGCAACGCTGTGCGCCGGCAAGGTCGGCGTGCTGCACGGCAACCGCACCTATCTGCTGCAGGACGATGGCGGGCAGATCGTCGACACGCACTCGATTTCGGCCGGACTCGATTATCCCGGCGTTGGCCCCGAGCACGCGTGGCTGAAGGACAGCGGTCGCGCCGAATACGTCGCGGTAACCGACGACGAGGCGCTGCAGGCGTTTCATAATCTGTGCCGTCTGGAAGGCATCATTCCGGCGCTCGAGTCGTCACACGCGCTCGCCTATGCGGCGAAGCTGGCGCCGCACATGAAGCGCGACCAAATCCTGCTGGTCAACCTCTCCGGCCGCGGCGACAAGGACATGCATACGGTCGCCGAGAAGTCGGGAATTACATTCTAGTGAGGAGTGAGGCGTGAGGAGTGAGGCGTTTAGAGTGTTCGGTGCGCTGTGCGCGCTCGATTGTTTTTTTCCTCATACCTCACGCCTCACACCTCACGCTTCACGATAGACATGTCCCGCATCGCCTCCACTTTCGACGCCCTCAGGGCGCAGGGCAGAAAAGCGCTGATTCCGTTCATCACCGCCGGCGATCCGCGGCCGGCGGCGACTGTCGGGCTGATGCGCGCGCTGGTTGACGCCGGCGCCGACGTGATCGAGCTCGGCGTGCCGTTTTCCGATCCGATGGCTGACGGCCCGGCGATCCAGCGTGCCAGCGAGCGTGCGTTGCGGCAGGGCACGACGCTTGCTGCCGTGCTCGACATCGTGCGTGAATTTCGCGGCGAGAACAGCAGCACGCCGGTGGTGCTGATGGGCTACGCCAATCCGATCGAGGCGATGGGGTTCGAGCGTTTCGCCGACGCGGCGCGCGATGCCGGCGTCGACGGCGTGCTGGTGGTCGACTATCCGCCGGAAGAGTCCGCTACGTTTGCGGCGGCGCTTGAAAAGCGCGGTATCGATACCGTCTTTCTGCTGGCGCCGACGACCACCGACGCGCGGGCGGATGAAGTGGCGAAGCACGCGCGCGGCTACATTTATTACGTTGCGCTGAAGGGCGTGACCGGCGCTTCGCACCTCGACGTGAATGACGTGAGCACCAGGATTTCGAATCTCCGTTCGCGCATCAGGCTGCCGATCGGTGTCGGCTTCGGCATCCGTGACGCGCAGACCGCGAAATCGGTTGCCGCCATTGCCGATGCAGTCGTCATCGGCACCCGCCTGGTGCAGGAAATCGAGGACGCGCCGGCGGATCAGGCGGCAGCGCGAGTCGGCGCGCTGCTGTCCGGCATTCGTGCCGCGCTCGACGGCCGCGCGTGATCCAGTCGCGATGAGCTGGCTGCAAAAACTGATACCGCCGAAAATCAAGCGCGACGGCACCGGTGCGCGCAAGAGCGTGCCCGAAGGGCTGTGGAGCAAGTGCGGATCGTGTGAGGCGGTGCTCTACCGCAGCGACCTGGAAAAGCATCTGTTCGTGTGCCCGAAGTGCGGCCATCATAATCGCGTTTCTGCGCGCGACCGGCTCGACATGACGCTCGACCCCGAAGGACGCTATGAAATCGGTGCCGAGGTCACGGCGATCGACAGCCTGAAGTTCAGGGACAGCCGCCGCTATACCGAGCGGCTCGACGAAGCGCGCAAGGAAACCGCAGAAGAGGATGCGCTGGTGGTCATGCAGGGCAGCATCCACGCCTTGCCGGTGGTGACGGCGGCATTCGAATTCCGCTTTCTCGGCGGCTCGATGGGCTCGGTGGTGGGTGAGCGTTTCGTGCGCGGTGTCAGGGTGGCGCTGGAGCAGCGGCTGCCGTTCATTTCGTTCACCGCGTCGGGCGGCGCCCGCATGCAGGAAGGGCTGCTGTCGCTGACGCAGATGGCAAAGACCTGCGCAGCGCTGGCGCGGCTGGGCGACGCCGGCCTGCCGTTCATCTCGGTGCTGACCGATCCGACGATGGGTGGCGTATCCGCGAGTTTCGCGCTGATCGGCGACGTGGTGATCGCGGAACCGGGCGCGCTGATCGGCTTCGCCGGGCCGCGGGTCATCGAACAGACGGTGCGCGAAACGCTGCCGGAAGGATTCCAGCGCTCGGAGTTCCTGCTGGAGCATGGCGCGATCGATCTGATCGTCGACCGCCGCCAGATGCGCGATCGTCTGGCCGGACTGATTTCGCTGCTGACGCGCCAGCCCGCGCCGCAAGCCGCATGATCACCGGCGCACACGGAAGATTTCGGACGCCGCCGCCATGAACGATTCGGTCAGCGCGGCGGACACGCGATTGCGGCGCCGGTCGCGGAGCTGCTCGTTGCCGGCTCCGGCATCGGCGCGTGAAGGGCGCGGCGTGGCGATGCTTTCGTGACTGCTTCCGAATCTCCGCGGCCGGCGACGCTCGACCAATGGCTCGAGCATATCAGCCGCGTGCATCCCAAGACCATCGATCTCGGACTCGAGCGGGTCGCGCGGGTGCGGGATGCGCTCGGGCTGGCGCCGGCTTTCCCGATCATCACCGTGGCCGGCACCAACGGCAAGGGCTCGTCGTGCGCAATGCTGGAGGCGATCCTGATGCACGCCGGCTATCGCGTCGGCTGCTATACGTCGCCGCATCTGCTGCGCTACAACGAGCGGGTGCGCGTCGACGGCGCGGAAGCGGATGACGCGGCGCTGAGCCGCACGTTTGGCGCGGTCGATGCGGCGCGCGGCGGCGTGCCGCTGACCTACTTCGAATTCGGCACGCTGGAGGCGGTGCTGCTGTTCACCGAGCGCAAGGTCGACGTCGCCATTCTGGAAGCGGGACTGGGCGGCCGTCTCGATGCGGTCAATGCCTTCGACACCGACTGCGCGGTGGTGGCCAGCATCGACCTCGATCACATGGATTACCTGGGTGACACGCGCGACAAGATCGCGTTCGAGAAGGCAGGCATTTTCCGCGCTGGAAAGCCGGCGGTATGCGCGGCACCCGACATGCCGCAAACGATGCGCGAGCACGCGCGCGCGATCGGCGCACGGCTGCTGGCGATCGACGAGGACTTCGGTTATGTCGAGGAATTTCAGCAATGGCGTTACTGGGGACCGGGCGGCCAGCGCGCCGGCCTGCCGTATCCCGCGCTGCGCGGCGCGTTTCAACTGGCGAACGCCAGCGGCTGCATGACGGCACTCGATCAGTTGCGGGAACGGCTGCCGGTGACGATGAACGACGTTCGCAGCGGCTTGCTGCTGGCCACGGTGCCGGCGCGCTTTCAGGTGCTGCCGGGCCGGCCACCGATCATTCTCGACGTCGCGCACAATCCGCAGGCGGCGCGCGGTCTGGCGACGAATGTTGCGGCGATGGCCGGCTACCGGCGTACGATCGCGGTGTTCGCGATGCTCGGCGACAAGAACATCGGCGGCGTGATCGAAATCATGGCGCCATACATCGATGACTGGTACGTCGCCGGACTGCAGGAGCCGCGCGGCACGACGGTCGAGCATATCGCCGAAACATTGGCGCAGCAGCGGGTGCGCGGCGGCGTGCGGACGTTCGCGACGGTGGCCGATGCGTATCGTGCGGCATGCGGCACTGCGGGTGAAAATGATAGAATTCTGGTTTTCGGATCGTTCCACACGGTCGCCGCCGTGATGCAGGAACGCAGGAGTATTGCCTAGCAAAATGGCACGAAACGTCAGCGACGAAGAACAGCAGTTGCGCAAACGCGCGCGGCGCCGGCTGGTCGGCGCGATCGCAATCGTCGTGATCATCGTGGTGGTGCTGCCGATGGTGCTGGACCACGAACCCAGGCCGGTGGGACAGGATATCGACATCAGCATTCCGTCGCCCGACAGCGGCCGCAGCGCCGGTACTGCAGCGGTGCCGCCGCCCGCTCCGGTTCCGGTGCCCGACGTCGCGCCGCCACCGGCGCCGCTGGCAGGCAGCGTGCCTGCGGCATCGCCGCCCGCCGCGCAGACTGACGCTGGAAAGACACCGGTGGAGAAACCGGCGCCGGCACAGCCCCGGCACGAATCCGGTACCGGCAAGAGCGGCGAAGCGGCCAAGCCGGCCACGCACCCGGCACCACAGAAAAAGGCGGCAAAGGCGGCAACGAAGGGCTACGCGGTGCAGGTTGCGGCGCTGGCCGAGGCGGACAAGGCCAGGGCGTTGCAGAAGAAAGTATCGAACGCCGGATTCAAGACGTATACTGAAATCGTGAAGACGTCGGGCGGCGACGTGACGC
>JBDZVW010000237.1:0-4738 GCA_040255885.1 Betaproteobacteria bacterium | reverse complement strand
GACTGGCGGTTCACGACGAATATCAGAACCAGGCTCATCACCCAGCCCAGAACGACGCCGAAGCCGGTTGCGAGCGTGCTCGTCAGCAGGCCCTCCATGCCGAGCATGGCGCCGATTTCGCGGCGCGTCATGCCGACATGGCGCAGCATGCCGAATTCGCTGCGGCGCGCGGCCGCCTGCGCGCTGAAGCTGACGCTGACGCCGAACAGGCCGATCAGTATCGCGACTGCTTCCAGTACGTAGGTTACCGCGAAGGTGCGGTCGAAGATGCGCAGCGAACGCGCGCGGATACCGCTGCTGTCGCTGATTTCGACGCCGGAATCGGGAAACCGGTTGCGCAATGCCTGTTCGACGGCTGCGGCGGACGTGCCTGGTGCAAGCCGGATCGCCGCATCATCGGCGCGCGTATCGCCGGTCAGGCGCGTGTAGAGCACGCGGTTGATGACTACCGCGCCGCTCTGCCGCGCATAGTCGCGCCACACGCCGGCCACCGTGAACGGCACGCGTTTGCCGGCGAGCGGCAATTCGATGCGCTGGCCGGTGCGCAGATGATAGAGATCGCGCATCACCTCCGAGATCCACACCGGTGGCGGAGCCCCCGGCGGCGGGACCAGTGCGGGTCCGATCATCGGCAGCCTGTGTTTCGCGGTTCGTATATCGATCGGCCGCGCAAGAAGAATTACCGGCGGAAGCTGCGGGTCGAGCAGCAAGCTGCGTTCGCGCCGAAAATGCACGGACGCGATGCCCGGAATGCCGCTGATCAGCGATTGTTCACCGGCGCTGAAGAATCCGGAATCGCCGCCGCGCGCGGCACGCACGTAGAGATCCGCCGGCAGCGTGGCCGACAGCCAGGCATCGAACGACTGGCGGAACGACGTCACCATGATCGCCATCGCGACCATCAGGCTGAAACTGACGACGATGGCCGCCATGCTGATCGCCGCCCGCCGCGGTGCCGCCTGCAGTTGCGCAATCGCGAGCTGCAGCGGTGCGTAGCGCGACAGCGGCAGCCGCTGCAGGCAGGTTGCCGCGAGCTGCGGCATCAGCAGGATCGCGCCGAACAGGATCAGCGCGATCGCACAGTAGCCGAAAAACGGTACGCCATCGATTGCGGGTGCCATCGCGCACGCTGCAGCCGTGGCGAACAGTACGAGCGCCGGCCATGTCCGCCGACAGCGCCGTCGATCGAACGCGTTCGCTTCCACGTCTCCCGCCCTGAGCGCGGCCGCCGGTGCGCGCCGCGCCGCTTCGAGCGCCGGCGCAAGCGCGCCGAGCGTCGCCGCCGCCACGCCGAGCACGAAAAATAACATCACCGTCGCGGGCTCGAAATGAAGCTGCGGTACGGCACCACTGAAATATCCGGCGCCGAGATCGGCGCCAAAATGCGCCAGCGCATAGTTTGCGATCGCGTAGCCGCTGGCAATGCCGAGCACTGCTCCGGCCGCGCCGATCACCACGCCTTCGGCCAGCAATTGCAGCACCAGTGCGCGGCGGGTGACGCCGAGCACCCGCAGCAACGCAATCTGCGCGCGGCGGCGCAGCACCGCCAGCACCTGCGTCGAGAACACCAGAAAGCCGCCGGTGAACAGTGCGATCAGCGCCAGCACGCCAAGGTTGATGCGATAGGCGCGCGACAGGCTGGCGCCGCGACCGGCTTCGGTGCGCGGCGTGACGGCCTCGACACCTGCCGGCAATGTCGCCTGCAAGCGGCGCCGGAATTGCCCGATAGCGGTCCCCGGCCGCAGCCTGAGATCGACGCGGTCGAGCGTGCCGAGCCGCGCCAGGCGCCACTGCGCCGCCGCAATGTCCATGATGCCGACCGGCTGGCGGAAAGCGCCCGGCGGCAGCAGGCCGATTATCCTGAGCGTCACGGTCTTGGTACCGACGCGGAGGCGCAAGGTGTCGCCGGTTTCCAGTTGCCAGCGCTGCGCCGCGGTGGACGACAGCAGGATGGCATCCGGCGCGAGCAGCTGCCGCACCGCATCGCCGAGGCTTTTTGCCAGTAACGGCTGCACCTGCGCCGCGCGGAACGGGTCGATGCCGATGATTTCCAGCGTCGCTGTGTGATCCGCGAGCCGGGCTTCAACGTCCACCATCGGACTGGCGGCGGCCACTCCCGGTGTGCGCGCCAGCTGCGGATAAAGCGTTTGCGGAAAGCCGCCGCGCGGCCCGCGCACGATGATGTCCGCATCGCCGGCCAGTTGGTGGATCGCCAGATCGAATTCGTTCAGGGCACTGGAATTGATCAGATGGACGGTAACGCCGAGCGCGACGCCAAGTGCAATGCCGGCGAGCGACAGTGCAACCCGTCCGCGGTTGCCGAACAGCGGCTTCGCGACGATCCAGTGCGCGCGTTGCAGCAGCGTGCCCGCAGCCGCGATGCTCATGATGCCGGTTCGCGTGGATGCAGGCCGTCCGCGGTCAGCACATAGACTCGATCGGCGGTGGCAGCGGCGGCGGTGGAATGCGTCACCAGGATGCCGGCGCCGCTGCCGGCCTTTATTTGCTGCCGCAGCACGGCGATCACGTGGGCGGCGTTTTCCGGGTCGAGGTTGCCGGTCGGTTCGTCGGCCAGTATCAGCCGCGGCCGATGCACCAGCGCCCGTGCGATCGCCGTGCGCTGCATTTCACCGCCGGAGAGGCGGCGCGGATAGGCGGCGGCGAGTGGCGCCAGTCCGACCGCATCCAGCATCGCCATTGCGTGCCGGTCGGACTTGGCCGGAATCATGCTGCCGAGATTGAGCGGCAGCGCGACGTTCTGCTTGACGGTGAGGTAGGGCAGCAGGTGGAATGCCTGGAACACGAAGCCCATTGCCGTGCGGCGCAAGCGGGTGCGCGCGTCGTCGGAGAGCTGGGCCAGATCGGCACCGTCGAAATGGATGCTGCCCGAATCGGGCACGTCGAGGCCGGCGATCAGGTTGAGCAGTGTCGATTTGCCGATACCGGATTCGCCGATGATTGCGATATATTCGCCGGCCGCAAGCTCGAGGTTGATGCCGGCCAGCACGCGCTGTCCGTGCGGCCCGCCATCATAACTTTTGGAAAGGTCACGGACGACGAGCATGGTGCCGCAGCGAGCTTTGGTTATCGGGTATCGGCGCGCGTGAAAGGCCGGAGCAAGTGCCGGGCCGGCATCGTAACAGCACAATGCCGGCGGATTGCATCGGGATTACCGCAAAGCATGCAGGCGGCTCGCGTCATTCATGCCCGCGAGCATAGCAGCGCATGATTGCGAACGGAATGATGCCGGCGTCAGCCAGCCTTGTCGGAAAGCCCCCCGAGCAGGGCAGCGGTCTGCGGCTTGCGCGTCCGTCTGACGTCGGGGCGCTGTTTCGGCGGCTGTACCGCCACTGCATCGTCCGTGGGTTCGTACGGTTTGTCGAAATCGAAATCGCTGTTGTAGGACGCCACCGGCGTGCGATGCTGCCCGTTCGCACGCGGCGTTGACGAGCGCGGTGCTGAGCGGCGCGCGCCGTTGACGGGCTTGTGCTCGGAACGGCGGCCATTTGCCCGTTCGCGCGGCGTGCCGTTGCTGCGTGCGGCGGCGCGGCGCGGCGCCGGCTCCGCTTCATGTCCGGCAGCGAATCCTGCCAGCGTCACGCGCGGAATCGGCTGTTTCAGCAGCTGTTCGATGTTCTTCAGCAAGCGCCGCTCTTCGGGTCCGACCAGCGAGATGGCGGCGCCTTCCTTGCCGGCACGGCCGGTGCGGCCGATACGATGCACGTAATCTTCCGGAACGTGCGGCAGGTTGAAATTGATGACGACCGGCAGTTCCTCGATATCGATGCCGCGCGCCGCGATGTCGGTGGCAACCAGCACCCGCACTTTGCCTTGCTTGAAATCGTCCAGCGCCTGAATGCGCGCCGACTGGGTCTTGTTGCTGTGAATCGCCGCGGCTTCGATGCCGGCGCGCACGAGATTCTGTGCCAGGCGGTTGGCGCCGTGCTTGGTGCCGCTGAATACCAGCACCTGTTGCAGCCCGCGTTGCCGCAGCAGCTCAATCAGCGCCGCGCGCTTGTCGTGCTCATCAACTTCATACGCGGTATGCGTGACCGATTCGGCCGCAGCGTTGCGCCGGGCCACTTCGATCAGCACCGGCTGGTTCAGCAGACGGTCGGCGAGGCGCTTGATGTCGTCCGAAAACGTCGCCGAGAACAGCAGGCTCTGCCGCGTGCGCGGCAGCAGCGACAGAATGCGCGTGATGTCCGGCAGAAATCCCATGTCCAGCATGCGGTCGGCCTCGTCGAGCACCAGGATCTGCACCTGCGACAGGTTGACCGACTTCTGCTGCACGTGATCGAGCAGCCGCCCGGGGGTGGCGACGAGAACCTCGACGCCTTCGCGCAGCGCCCTGGTCTGCGGATCGATATTGGTGCCGCCGTACACCACGGTGGAGCGCAGGCTGGTGTGCTGTCCGTAGGCGGCCACGCTGTCGGCGACCTGGATCGCAAGCTCGCGCGTGGGCGTGATGATCAGCGCCCGCACCGGATGGCGTGCCGGTGACATGCTGTTGTTGGCAAGCGGCAGCAGCCGTTGCAGCAACGGCAGCGTGAAGCCGGCGGTCTTGCCGGTGCCGGTCTGGGCACAGCCCATTACGTCTTTTTGCGAGAGGATGACCGGAATGGCCTGCGCCTGGATCGGCGTGGGTTCCGTGTAACCGGCGTCTGTTATTGCACGCAGCAGCTCGGGCACGAGCCCGAGCGAATCGAAGTTCGACATCGAGTACCTTTACCGGCCC
>JBDZVW010000236.1:0-4756 GCA_040255885.1 Betaproteobacteria bacterium | reverse complement strand
GGAATGGCGAGCGCATTCCATTCGCTGCGCCACTCGCAGATCGTGATCGGGCCGTAGGTCTCGGTGAGCCCGTAGAGATGCGTCACGTCCATGTTGAGTTCCGCCGCGCGCGCCAGCAGCGCCGGCGTCGGCGCGGCGCCGCCGGTGCCGATGCGCAGCGGGCGGGCCAACGCACCGTGCTGGGCCTCGGCGTCCCAGATCATCATTGTCAGCACGGTAGGCGCGCCGCACAGATGGGTGACGCCCGATTCCCGCAGCCGTTGCCAGATGAGCTTCGGATCGATGCGGCGCAGACACAGGTGCGTCGCCGCCGCCGCGGTCACCGCCCAGGTGAAGCACCAGCCGTTGCAATGAAACATCGGCAGCGTCCACAGATAGACCGAGTCCGCGTCCAGCCTCATGTGGTAGGCCATCGCCAGCGCCTGCAGGTAGGCGCCGCGGTGATGATACGTCACGCCCTTCGGACGCGCGGTGGTGCCGCTGGTGTAATTGATCGAGATCGGCGCGCGCTCATCCGCGACCGGCTCTTCCAGCGGTTCGGCAGCCGCGAGCAGCGCTTCGTACTCGTCCGCCGCCGTTCCGCCGGCCTGGATCAGCCGCAGCCCGTCTGCCCTGGCCGCGGTTTCGTGTGCCACCGCCGCAAACGATGCATCGTGGATCAGCACGCGCGCGCCGCAGTGTCCGATGATGTATGCAAAGTCGTCGGCGGTAAGGCGGGTGTTGAGCGCGACCAGCACCGCGCCGGAGAGCGGCACACCGTAATGCGCCTCCAGCAGCAGATGACTGTTCGGCGCCAGCACCGCGACGCGATCGCCGGGCGCGACACCGAGCGCGCGCAGCGCGCCTGCCATGTGCCGCGCGCGGGCCAGCAGCTCGCCGTAGGTGAATTCCCGTTCGCCATCGATCACCGCGACGCGGTCGCCGAACACCGCCGCCGAGCGCTTCAGAAACGCGGTCGGCGTCAGCGGCTCGAAACTCATCTGCCGCACGGGATCTGCCGCTGAGCTGTCGTTCAACGCGGACTCCTCCATCAGGCCGGCGCCCCGGAAGGGCGGCGCAGCATCCAGTATACGCCGGCGCCGCGGCCGGATTCGCCGGATGGAGGATGCGATTCAGCGGCCGGCTTTTTTCCTCAGGCGCGCGTCATACCTGTCAAGATCGACGATGAAGCGCTCGTGCTCGCCTTCGCCGACCTGCTCGACGTCGTCGAATATGGCAGCCTTGAACGTCAGCCGCCGGCGGTCGATCGCAACCAGTTCGACGTCGGCGCGCACCGGATGTCCGAGCGGCGTCGGCGCGAGGTGTTTCAGATGGACGACCGTGCCAACCGAATTCTGGTCCGGCGCCAGGTACGGCTTCATCAGATCCGCCGCGGCCAGTTCCATCAGCAGCACCATCGACGGTGTCGAGAACACCCGGAATTCGCCGCCGCGCGACGTGCAGTGCTTTTCCTCGACCGTCCACGCCAATGTGTGCTTGAGCCCGACTTTCAGATTGTCCATCGCCGATTGCCCGGATACAGTCAAACGTGATTGTAAACGATGCCGCTACCACGCCGCCTCGATCAACTCGTGCAGCAGCGGCCGCTCGTGCACGAATTCGCGCTGCGGATCGGCATTGAAATTCTTCAGCGAATGCTCGACGACGCGCGACAGCCGCTCGTGCGGCACGCCCAGCTCGCGCACCTTGAGCGGCAGGCCGAGATCCGCGAAGCGGCGCTCGAGATGGTCCGCGACGCGGTTCGGCGCATCGGCCTCCCGCAATCCCAGCGCCCGCGCGATGCAGCGCATCGCGTCTGCGTCGCGCGTGCCGAGCCGGCGCATCACCGTCGCGGTCAGCGCAGTGCTGGCCTCGCCCTGGCCGACGTGTGGAAAATTCATCAGCAGCGCGGTCACCAACGCGTACGTCACACGCCCCACCCAGTGCGGCTCGAACATCGTGCCGCCGTCGTCGGCTTCGCGGTTCTGCAGCAGCGCCGCCGCGCACAGCGCGATGCGCGCATCGGCATCGGTGGCGTCCGTGCAGCGCGGCAATGCGTCGCGGGACAGCCGCAGCGCCTGCAGCCGGTCGCCTTCGACCAGCGGGTTCATGCGCGGCGCGCCGAGATTCATCACCGCGCGCCAGAACACCGACACGCCGGCGGAGCGCGCGAGCGGCGGCGACGCGGTGAGCAGCGCCGCCGCGTCCCAGAAGATCGCGACGGGGCGCGTCTTTGGATCGAAGAACTCCATGCGGTGATCGAGCTGCGGCGCCTTTACGGCGGAGCCGCCGCGGTTCTGCGCCGACGTCGGCAGCGTCAGCACGTTGATGATCGGCAATTTGGGCTCGAGCAGCTTCGGGCTCACCGCCGGCCCGTTTTCCGGGTACTGTGTGATCAGTTCTTCGAGCGGGCGGCGCTCGGCAAGCAGAATCGCCACCACGCGCACTGCCTGAATCACGCTGCCGCCGCCGACCGCGATCAGCAGATCCGCCTGCGCCGCGCGCGCCGCGTCCACCGCGGCGGTGACCGCCGGCAGCGGTGAATCCTTGCCCATCGCGTCGAACGCGCCGGCGCACGAATCGCCGAGCAGCTGCCGCATGCGTGCGATGAGATCGGTGCGGCTTGCCACGGTGCGTCCGCAGATGATGAACGCGCGGCGCGCGTTGCGGCGCTTCACTTCATCCGGCAGTGCGGCGAGCGCGTCGCGCCCGCTGTGAAGGCGCAACGGATAGCCGATCGCCCGGAAATCGGTAAGGTATGCCACGACTGCTACGGGGCTCTATAGCTGTGGCTGACGGGCCTGCTTGCGCGACGGCCGCGAAATCCCCCCTTCGCCCCCCTTTGCAAAAGGGGGGTTGGGGGGATTTGCGTTAGACGGGGGCGATGACAGCGTTGTACTGCATCGGCAACGCACCCCTGCAGCTCAACCGTTGCCACGATCGCCAATGGAACCGGTTTTATGAATTGCCCGCACGCGAACCAACGAACTTTTCGTAGGTGCGCAGCGCGGCCAGCGCGCGTCCGGCATCATCCATTTCGTCGAATACCGGGATGCCGAGTTCGACCGCGCGGGTGCGGAATTCGCGCTTGCGCTGCTCCAGCGCTGGCTCGCCGTCGGAGCGCAGCACCAGCACGAAATGCGCCTGGCCCGGATAGTTCGCCTGCACCCGCAGCGCCGCCTGCACCAGGTTGTCGAGCACTTCCGGCTTGGTGCGCCCGGCGAACGCCGCCAGATTGAGGTGCATCACCAGCGCATCGGGGCCGGCGTCGTGATAGATTGCATCCAGGATCTTCTCGGCGATGCGTCCGTCGTCCTGTTGCAGCGTGCTCACCGGCGCATCGACCGGATTCATGATGCTGGTGCCGGGCGGCAGCTGCAGCGCCTCCAGCGTCGGCCTGCCGAACGGCTCGACGTCGAGCCCGATGCGCGCGAAGAAATCGGTTGCCAGCACGCTGGTGCCGCCGCCGTTGCCGAACAGCACCACGCGCTGCGTCGGGTGCGCCGGGCGTGGCGTCAGCGAATGGAACGTCAGCAGCGCGTTGATGAATTCGTCGAGCGTATCGACCAGCAGCGAGCCGGTCTGGCGCGCCAGCGCCACCCACACGCGATCGTCACCCGCCAGCGAGCCGGTGTGCGACGACGCGGCCGCGACGCCCTGGCGCGTGCGCCCGCCTTTCAGGATCACCACCGGCTTCTTCGCACCCCCGGCTCGCAGGATTTCAAACAGCCGCCGGCCTTCTTTGGCGGATTCGATGTAAATGCCGATCACGCGCGTCTGCGGATCGGCGAGGTAGAATTCGAGCAGATCGTTCGGGCCGAGATCGGCGCTGTTGCCGACTGTCACCAATCCCGAGAACTTGATACCGTGGCTCAGGCCGCGGCGGATGATGTCGGTGCCGAGCCCGCCGCTTTGCGAAATGATGCCGACGTCGCCGATCTCGCGCGGTCCGATTTCCGTGAAAGTGACTCGCCCGCGCGGCGTGTAGAGCCCGAGGCAGTTCGGTCCCAGCAGTCGCACGCCGCCGGCACGCGCCGCATCGACCAGTTCGTCCTGCAACGCTCGCCCTTCCTCGACTTCGCCGAAGCCGCTCGAGATCACCTGCGCGAAGCGCACCCGTCCGCCGGCGCGCGCCAGCAGTGCCGGCACCTGTGCCGCGGCGATCGCGATGTACGCATAATCGACCGGCTCCGGCGTCTCGCCCAGACTGCGATAGGCGGGCAGCCCGTCGATGGTGCCGGCCGACGGATGGATCGGATAGATCGCGCCGTCGAAGCCGAACTCGCGGATGCGGCGGATGAAAACATTGGGCAGTGCCGTGCCCTTGGTGGAGGCGCCAACCACCGCCACGGTACGCGGCTCGAACAGCGGCGTGAAGCGCGCCAGAATTTTCTGTGGATCCATCGTCATCACATCAGTCCAGAATGAAGCGGGCATCGGCCGCGACTGCGCCGGTTTCCGACACGATCAACGGATTCACATCGGCCTCGCGGATCGCGTCGGCGTGGTTCATCATCAGCCCGTCTTCGCCGCCGAGCTTCAGCATCGCGTCGACGATCGCATCGCGCGATGCCGGCTTGCGGCCGCGCGCGCCGTCGAGCAGCGGCGCGCCCTTGAGTTCGTCGAGCATCTCCTGCGCGTCGAGGCGGGTGATGGGGCAGATGCGAAACGCGACGTCGGCGAGCACCTCGACGAAGATGCCGCCCAGCCCCACCATCAGCAGCGGCCCGAACTGCGCATCGCGCACCGCGCCGATCACCAGTTCCTGGCCGGACGG
>JBDZVW010000235.1:0-4769 GCA_040255885.1 Betaproteobacteria bacterium | reverse complement strand
GGCAGCCGATCATTTCGCCGGCCTGGTCGCCGGACGGCACCCGGCTCGCGTACGTATCATTCGAAAAAGGACATGCCGCGGTCTACGTGCAGTCGCTGCTGACCGGGAACCGCCACGTGGTCATCAACTCGAAGGGCACCACCAGCGCTCCGGCGTGGGCGCCGAACGGCAAGCAACTGGTGGTCGCCATTCCGCAGGATGGCGGCACCAACCTGTACCGGGTGAACGACGACGGCAGCGGCCTGACACAGCTCACGCACGGCAGCTCGATCAACACCGAGCCCAGCTTCTCGCCGGACGGCAAGTCACTGCTGTTCACGTCGGACCGCGGCGGCAGCCCGCAGATTTACGAGATGCCGGCGAATGGCGGCGAGGCGCAGCGGCTGACGTTCGACGGCAGCTACAACGTGACGCCGGATTACAGCCCCACCGGCAAGGATTTCGCGTTCGTTCAGCGCAACAGTGGGCATCTCAATATCGCGGTGGAGGATTTCACCTCGCATCAGGTGCAGGTGCTGACCAACGGTGACCTCGATCAATCACCGAGTTTTGCGCCCAACGGAAAGATGATTCTGTATGCGGCCGAGGGAGGCATACTGGCCGCGGTGTCCAGCGATGGTCGTGTCAAACAGCGGTTACGCGCCGATACCGGGCAGGTTTCGGAACCGGCGTGGGGACCGTTGCCCAAAACCCAATGAAAGGAGTCGACAACATGAAGAAACTGACAGGATTATGCGTGCTGCTGTTGGGACTTGCGTTGGCCGGCTGCGCCAGCCACGAAACCAAGCCGGCCGCAGTGGAACAGGCGGGCGGGGCGCAGGGACAAGGGGCGCAGGCCGGCAACGTGGCAGGACAGAATCTCGGCGCGAACGATCTCAATAATCCCCACAGCATTCTCGCCAAGCGCAGCGTCTATTTCGATCTCGACAGCTCGACGGTGAGTGAAGCGTACAAGCCCATCGTGCAGGCACATGCCCGTTATCTGTCCGATCATCCGCAGGCCCGCGTGCAAATCCAGGGCAACTGCGACGAGCGCGGCAGCTCCGAGTACAACCTCGCGCTGGGTCAGCGCCGCGCCGACGCGGTGAAGCAGATGATGATGGTGCTGGGTGTGCCGCCGCAGCAGATCGAGACCATCAGCTACGGCAAGGAAAAGCCGAAGTGCACCGAGCATGATGAATCCTGCTGGGCACAGAACCGGCGTGACGATATCGTCTATCAGCATCCGTAATTTCTTTGCGGGAGGGGGCGGCGATGAAGCGTGCAGTGCAATTTCTGGCGGGCGGCCTGGCGGTATTTGGGGTACTGGCCATGAGCACGATGGCACTGCCCGCGCACGCCGCCCTGTTCGGCAACGACGACCAGATCAAGCAGATCGACCAGCGCCTGACGCGGCTGGAAGATCAATTCAAGAACCAAGGGCTGCTTGATCTGTACAATCAAATTCAAACGCTCAAGCAGCAGGTGACCGATCTGCGCGGCCAGATCGAAGTGCTCAACAACAAGATCCGGGTGACGCAAAAGCAGCAGAAGGACATGTACGTCGATCTGGACACGCGGTTGCGGCGGCTGGAGCAGGCGGGGGGTGCCGGAGGATCAGTGCCTCCGACGAATGGCGCAGCGCCTGTGCCGGGCACCGCCTCGGCGGGCGCCACAAACGGTTCGTCTGCGGCGGACGCAGCAGCGGCGCAACGTGCCTATGATGCGGCGCAGAAGCTGCGCGGCCGCGGTGATTACAAGGGCGCGATCGCAGCTTTCGAGAAATTTCTGAAGGATTATCCGGGAAGCGCGCTGGCGCCGCGCGCGCAGTACTGGATCGGGGATTCACAGTTCAATCTGCACGACTATGCCGGCGCGATCAAAAGCCAGCGCGCGCTGCTGAGCGCTTATCCCGACAGTTCTTCGGCATCGGACGCGCTGCTCAATCTCGCCAGCTCGCAAAAGGAACTGGGTGACAGTGTCGGTGCGCGCGCGACGATGCAGGATCTGATCAAGCGTTTCCCCGACAGCACTGCCGCCGGGAAGGCGAAAGAGCGGCTCGCCAACCTGAAATAGCGGCGCGCAGCCGCAAACCGGATGATGGTGCAGGAAGCTGTTTTACCGATGTCTGATACACGCGCCGATGATCGCGGCGCCGTGACGCTGCGCGTATCCGAAATATTCTTTTCACTGCAGGGAGAGACCAGCCGCGTCGGGTTGCCCACCGTTTTCGTCCGGCTTACCGGCTGCCCGCTGCGCTGCGCTTATTGCGACACCGCGTACGCATTTCACGGCGGCAAGACAATGGCGTTGGATGATGTTCTGGAGCGCGTTCGCGAATATCGTGCCCGCTACGTCACCGTGACCGGCGGCGAGCCGCTGGCGCAGAAAGGCTGCCATGCGCTGCTCACCGCGCTGTGTGACCGCGGCTATTCGGTGTCGCTCGAAACCAGCGGCGCGATCGACATTGCGCGGGTGGACCGTCGGGTGTCACGGATTCTCGACATCAAGACGCCGGACTCCGGCGAAGCCGGCAAGAACCGCTGGAGCAATCTCGATCACCTGACGCCGGACGACGAGATAAAATTCGTGGTCTGCAGTGAAGCGGACTATCAGTGGGCACGCCAGGTTCTGGCCGAGCGCGGTTTGGACGCTATCTGTCCGGTGCTGTTTTCACCGTCGTATCATGATCTGCCGGCGATGAAACTGGCGGAATGGATATTGCGCGACCGCCTGCCGGTGCGCATGCAGATCCAGTTGCACAAACAATTATGGGGCGAGGTGGCCGGGAAGTGAGTAGCCGGCAGCAATGAAAAAAGCCGTGGTGCTGCTGTCCGGCGGACTGGACTCCGCCACCGTGCTGGCGATTGCGCGCGATCAGGGATTTTCCGCATACTGTTTGAGCGTTGATTACGGCCAGCGCCATCGTTCGGAACTCGTTGCCGCCGAGCGTGTGACGCAGGCGCTGGGCGCTGCCGAGCAGCGCGTGATCCGGATCGATCTGGCGGCGTTCGGCGGTTCGGCGCTGACCGACAGCAGCATCCCGGTGCCGGAACAGCCGACTGACGGCATTCCGGTAACCTATGTGCCGGCCCGCAATACCATCATGTTGTCGCTGGCGCTGGCGTGGGCCGAAGTGCTCGATGCACGGGATATCTTCATCGGCGTCAATGCGGTGGACTATTCCGGCTATCCCGATTGCCGGCCGGAATACATCCGTGCGTTTTCCGTCATGGCGAATCTTGCGACGAAGGCCGGCACCGAAGGACGCGGGATGACCATTCATGCGCCGCTGATCGATCTGTCGAAGGCCGACATCATCCGCAAGGGCATCGCGCTGGGCGTCGACTATGCACTGACCGTTTCGTGCTACCAGGCGACCGATGAAGGTGCGGCGTGCGGACAGTGCGATGCCTGCCGTTTGCGGCGAGCGGGATTCGCGGCGGCCGGAATTGCCGATCCCACGCGCTATGCCGATGATGCCATCATGCGCAGCGGAAAAGACCGCGACTGATGGAAAGCACCGCCCATCTCGGCGCCCTTGTGACGTGGTGCGGATTCGTTCTTGCGTTCATCTTCGGCGCGGTCGGCATGAAAGCCAATTTCTGTACCATGGGTGCGGTGTCCGACATCGTCAACATCGGCGACTGGGGTCGCATGCGAATGTGGCTGCTGGCGATCGCGGTCGCCATCATCGGCGCACACATTCTCGAATATGCCGGACTGATCGATCTGTCGAAATCGATTTACCCGCGGCCGGATTTCATCTGGCTCAGCTACATCGTCGGCGGATTCCTGTTCGGCGTCGGCATGACGCTGGGCTCGGGCTGCGGCAGCCGCACGCTGATGCGCATCGGCGGCGGCAACATGAAGTCGGTGATCGTGTTCGTGTTTCTTGCGATTTCCGCGTACATGACGTTGCGCGGACTGTTCGGCTTGTGGCGCGTCGAATTCCTGCAGCCGGTGGCGGTCAATCTGTCGGCTTACGGTTTCGCCGGTCAGGATATCGCGTCGCTGCTGACGAGAATGACCGGGGTCGCGAAACCGCTGCTCGACATCATCATCGCGTCAATCTTTGCGGCAGCCCTGCTAATATTCGTGTTCGCCAGCCGCGATTTTCGCAGTCACGGCGAATATATTCTGGGCGGAGTCGTCATCGGCCTGGTCGTGGTGGCCGGCTGGTACCTGATCGCGCACATCGGCTATCAGGACAATCCCGATACGCTGGAAAAAACCTTCTTCGGTACCCAGACCAATGTCGCGGAATCGTTTTCCTTCGTCGCACCGCTCGCGTATACGCTGCAGCTTCTGATGCTGTGGACCGACAGCTCGCTGCATTTCAACTTCGACATCGCGATCGTCGTCGGCATGATCGCCGGCGCGTTCGCCTATGCCGTCTTCAGCAGAACGTTTCGCTGGGAGAGCTTCGCCGACGTCAAGGATCTTGGCGCTCATATGCTGGGAGGCACGCTGATGGGATTCGGCGGCGTCACCGCGCTCGGCTGCACGATCGGGCAGGGGATCACCGGATTTTCGACGCTCGCAGTGGGATCGATTCTGACCTTCCTTTCGATCATCGCCGGCGCGGCATTGACGATGAAATATCAGTACTGGCGACTGATGCGGGAAGCGTAAACATCAGCGGGACGCCTCACGGGCGCCATGTTGCGATTGACCCGAACCTCTCCAAAACAGTAAAATCCGCAGTTTTTCCGGGTCGTTAGCTCAGCTGGTAGAGCAGCGGACTTTTAATCCGTTGGTCGGCGGTTCGAATCCGCCACGACCTACCA
>JBDZVW010000234.1:0-4788 GCA_040255885.1 Betaproteobacteria bacterium | reverse complement strand
CCAGCGTCACGCCGGCGAGCCCGATCATCACGCCCAGCCACTGCCGGCGCGTGAGCCGTTCGCCCATCCAGCGCGCGGCGATCACCGCGGTGATCAGCGGCTGTATCGACAGCATCACCGCGACGTTGCCGGCGGTCATTCCGAGATACTGCGCGTAGTGGCTGCCGCTGAGATTGATCGCGTGCATCAACAGCCCGGCGACGATCACGTGACCAAGCTCCGCACGCGAGCGCGGCCAGTGCGGTTTCGACCACAGCACGATCGGGATCAGGCACAGGATGCCGAAGCCGTAGCGCAGCGTCAGGAAGGTGAATGGGGCGGCGTGATGAACGCCGACCTTGGTCGCGAGATAACCGGAACCCCAGGTGACGACGAAATACCAGGCGAGCGCGGCGTCGACCCAGCGGCGATCGGAAGGAATCGTGGCCAATTGTCTGCAGTCGCGCGCCTTCGATGATGCCGCAAGTATAGCGCGTCCGCAGTCGCCCGATCGGCGCTCAGTCAGTCACGTCGGGTTCAAAGAACAGCCACTGGATGCGTGGAAACGCCTGTCGCAGGGCCCGCTCGCAGCGGTTGATGCTTTCCAGCAATTGCGCTGCGTCGGTCGTTTCCGCCATCCGCACCTTGACCGCCACCATGGCCGAGCCGCCGAGCTGCAGCGTGATCAGATGAAGCACGTCGGCGATCTCGTCGCGGGCCAGCAGGAAACCGCGGATTGCCTGCTGTTCGTGCAGCTCCATGCTCTGACCGATCAGCATCCCCTGCACCTCGATGCCGATCGCGATCGCCACGATGATCAGCAGCGCGCCGATCGCCAGACTGCCGAGCGCATCGAACAGCGGATTACCGGTTGCCGCGCTGAGCACGATCGCGACCAGCGCGAATGCCAGACCGGTGAGTGCCGCCAGATCTTCGCCCAATACCACCACCAGCTCACTCTGGCGCGTTTCGCGGAACCAGCGCCACAAGGTACGGCCGCTGCGTACCTTGTCGATTTCCCTGACACAGCCCCACAGCGACACGCATTCCGCGCCGATGCTGAACATCAGGATGGCGATCGCGACCCACGCCGAGTTGAGCGGCTCGGGGTGGCGTAGCTTGTGCACGCCCTCATAAATCGAAAACAGCCCGCCCATGCTGAACAGGATCAGTGCGACGATGAACGACCAGAAATAGATCGCTTTGCCGTAGCCGAGCGGGTAGTCGGGCGTCGGCGGCCGCCGCGCGTGCCTCAGTCCGAGCATCAGCAGCAGCTGGTTGCCCGAGTCGGCGACCGAGTGGATGGCTTCCGCCAGCATCGCGCTCGAACCGGTGACGGCGGCACCGATGAACTTGGCGACGGCGATCGCGAGGTTGGCGCCGAGCGCGAACAGGATCGATTTCAGTGAGTCGGCGCCGCTCGACATGCGGGTGTCTCCTTTCGTTGAGCCCGGTCACGGCTGCCGGCGGCGTTTTCGCCGGCATGATCGTCGGACGCCGTGCTACGGTGCCAGCCGTTCGATGATCCAGCCGCCAGTGGCGCGCCGATAGCGCAGCCGGTCGTGCAGGCGGCTGACGCGGCCCTGCCAGAATTCGATCCGTTCCGGAACGACGCGGTAGCCGCCCCAGTTTGAGGGCCGCGGCGGGTTGTCACCGAAGCGGTCCATTGCGGCCGTGTATTCCTGCTCCAGCCATTCGCGGTTCGGCACCACCTCGCTTTGCGGCGACGCGATCGCGGCAAGCCGGGAGCCGGCCGGCCGGCTGGCGAAATAATCATCGGAGTTGGTTGCCGGGACTTTGTCGACCACACCTTCGATCCGCACCTGGCGCTCCAGCTCGGCCCAGTGAAACAGCAGGCTGGCTTGGTGATTGGCCGCCAGTTCCCGCCCCTTGCGGCTGTCATGGTTGGTGTAGAACACGAAGCCGCGGGCGTCTGCGCCCTTCAGCAGCACGATGCGCGCGGACGGTCTGCCCGCCGCATCGGCGGTTGCCAGCGTCATCGCATTCGGGAACGTGAGGTCGGCGCTGACCGCCTCGCTGAACCATTTGTCGAACTGCCGGAACGGATCGGACGCGACATCGGCCTCCGACAGCGATGCTTTCGCGTATTCCGCCCGGATGTCGGCGATGTTCACGAACCCGCCCTGGCCGCCCACGAGTCGCGCAGCGTCACCGCACGGTTGAAAACAGGCTGGCCGGCAGTAGTGTCTTTCAGATCGGCGACGAAATAGCCGTGCCGTTCGAACTGAAAGCGTTCCTCGGGCTGTGCCTGCGCCAGCGCCGGTTCGATGCAGGCGTCGATCACTTTTTTCGAGTCGGGGTTGAGAAATGTCTTGTAGTCGCGGTCCGCGGCATCCGGCTGCGGCACCGTGAACAGTCGATCGTAGAGCCGGACTTCGGCGCGCTGCGCGTGCCGCGCCGACAGCCAGTGGATATTGCCCTTGACCTTGCGCTGGTTGGCGCCGGGTGTGCCGCTGCGGGTATCCGGGTCATAGGTGCAATGCACGGCGACCACGTTGCCCTGTGCGTCCTTGTCGACGCCGACGCACTGGATCACCCAGCCGTAACGCAGCCGGACTTCGGCACCCGGCGAAAGACGGAAATAGCCCTTGGGCGGATGCTCGGTGAAATCGTCGCGCTCGATCCACAGTTCACGTGAAAACGGCAGCATGCGCCGTCCGAGTTCGGGTTTCTGCGGATGGTTGGGCGCCGGGCATTCGTCTTCCTGATCGGCCGGATAGTTGTCGATGATCAGCTTGAGCGGGTCCAGCACGGCGATGCGGCGCTCGGCGCGCTGGTTCAGATCGTCACGCATGCATTCTTCGAGCATGCCCATGTCGATCCACTGTGGTGCCTTCGCAACGCCGATACGTTCGGCAAACAAGCGGAAACCTTCCGGCGTGAAGCCGCGGCGGCGCGCGCCGACCAGCGTCGGTAGCCGCGGATCGTCCCAGCCGTCGACGTGCCGGTTCTCCACCAGTTCGATCAACTTTCGTTTCGACAGCACGGTGTAGCCGATGTTGAGCCGCGCGAACTCGATCTGCTGCGGCAGCGGGCGCGACAGCAGCCCGCCGTCCGCCAGCCGCTCCAGCACCCAGTTGTAGAGCGGCCGGTGATCCTCGAACTCCAGTGTGCACAGCGAATGGGTGACGTTCTCCAGCGCGTCGGAGATGCAGTGCGTGTAATCGTAGAGCGGATAGATGCTCCACTTGTCGCCGGTGCGGTGATGATGGGCGCGGCGGATGCGATAGATGATCGGATCGCGCAGGTTGATGTTGGGCGAGGTCATGTCGATCCTGAGCCGCAGCACGTGTGCGCCGTCGGCGAATTCGCCGGCGCGCATGCGGCGGAACAGATCGAGGTTTTCGCTGACCGGGCGGTCGCGGTACGGGCTGTTACGGCCCGGCTCGGTGAGCGTGCCGCGGTAGTCGCGGATCTCGTCCGCCGACAGGCTGTCGACATAGGCGAGACCGGCGTTGACGAAATATTCGGCGAACGCGTAAAGCTTGTCGAAATAGTCCGACGCGTAACAGAGATGGCGGCCCCAGTCGAAGCCCAGCCATTTCACTGCGCCAACGATCGAATCGACGTATTCCTGCTCTTCCTTCTCCGGATTGGTGTCGTCGAAACGCAGGTGGCAGGCGCCGCCGTATTCCTGCGCCAGGCCGAAGTTGAGGCAGATCGATTTCGCGTGGCCGAGGTGCAGATAACCGTTCGGCTCGGGCGGGAAACGGGTCTCGACGCGGCCCCCCCATTTGCCGTTGCGGTTGTCGGTGTCGATGATCTGGCGGATGAAATTCGAAGCAGGGGCGGCGGATTGGCTGCCGGCAGCGGAGGCGGCATTCGGAGTTTGTCTGGACATTTCAATGCTTCGTGCACGGCGCGCAAGCGGGAACAGGGCGCTGCAAACGATCGGTAACTTGTCAATTTTACAGTCAAACCTGCATTCTTGCGAGGCGCCACGCAGTGCACGGTCGAACACATGGTGTTTGCAAATAAAAGTGATTATCATTTATAATATTGTTCAAAGGGGATGTACCGTCGGCCAACCGGTAACTGATACCGGCGGCGGAGCGCTTCCTTCGTTTTCCTGAAAACATTGCGTCGCCAGCCCGCCAGCGTTCCTGCGGACCAGCAAGCCAGCCGTCGCAAAACACACAAGGGAGTTTTTTGTGCAGCGACGACATACCAGACTTGCGGCCGCGGTGATAGCGGCATTGACGGCACCCGCTGCGCCCGCGCTTTTTGCGCAGGGGGCGACGGATACGCTGCTGGCACCGGTTGAAGTTACCGGGCAGTCCGAAACCAGCTACAAGCGCGATTATTCGGAATCGCCAAAGTACACCGCGCCACTGCTCGATACGCCGCGCTCGGTGACCGTGGTTCCGGAAGCCGTGATCGAGCAGACCGATTCCACGACCCTGATCGATGCGCTGCGCACCGTGCCCGGCATCACGATGGGAGCGGGCGAGGGCGGCAACCCGGTCGCCGACCGCCCTATCCTGCGCGGCTTCGATTCCTCTTCCAATCTGTATGTGAACGGGGTGCGCGACACCGGATCGCAGACGCGCGAGATGTTCGACATCGAGCGTGTCGAAGTGATCAAGGGCCCGGACTCGGTGTACAGCGGCCGCGGCTCGGGCGGCGGCAGCATCAACCTGATCACGAAAACGCCGAAGACGGAAAATTTCGCCCGCGGCAGTCTCGGCATCGGTACCGACAATTACAAACGCGCCACCGTCGATCTTAATCGCGTGATCAACGACGGTGCGGCGTTGCGGCTCAACGCGATGGTGCATGACGCCGACA
>JBDZVW010000233.1:0-4809 GCA_040255885.1 Betaproteobacteria bacterium | reverse complement strand
CTGTCAGGAAAAATAGCGGTCGTGACTGGAGCCTCAAAAGGCATCGGCGCGCAGATTGCGAAGGAACTCGCCGGACATGGCGCGTCTGTCGTGGTCAATTACGCGACCAGCAGAAGCGGTGCGGAAAAAGTCGTCGCCGACATTGTGAATGCCGGCGGCAATGCGATTGCCAGCGGCGGCAGCGTCGCCGGCGCCGACGAGGTCGAACGGCTTTTTGGAGAAGTGCGGAAGGCTTACGGCAGGATCGACATTCTGGTGAACAATGCCGGCATCTATGCGTTCGCGCCGATCGAAGCGGTTACCACTGAAAGCATCACTTCGATGTTCAGCGTCAACGTCGCCGGCCTGCTGCTCGCGACCAGGGCGGCGCTGCCGCTGTTCCCGCCGGAGGGCGGCAGCATCATCAACATCGGCTCCATCGCAGGCGAAATCGCGATGCCGGATTCCTCCGTTTACAGCGGCACGAAAGGCGCGGTCAATTCCATCACGCGCGTGCTGGCGAAGGAGCTCGGACCAAGAAAAATCCGCGTCAACGCAGTCAATCCGGGTATGACCTTGACCGAGGGATTGAAGGCGGCCGACGTCAGCGGCAGCGGGCGTGACGCCTTGGCGGTACAGAGCACACCGCTCGGCCGCCTCGGCCAGCCGGAAGATGTCGCCCGCGTCGTTGCGTTTCTGGCGAGCGACGAAGCGGGATGGGTGACCGGGTCGCTGGTTGATGCTGCCGGCGGTTTTCGTTGACGGGCTGCTGAGAAAGGCCGGTTTGCGCGGTGCCAAACGGATCCAATGTAATCGGATCACGTGGTGATTTATGGTGCGCAGGAAGCGCCCAGGTCACCACGTCTCCGGCTGCCACGCCAAGTCGCCGCCTTTCTTCGTGGTGCCGATCTTGATCAGCGTGTTCTTCTCGTAATAGTAGGGCGGCACCGGCAGATTGCGCGGGGCGGGGAAATCCTTCAGCACGCGCCCGGACAGATCGTAGCGCGAGCCGTGGCACGGGCACAGAAAGCCGCCCAGCCAGTTCGCTCTCTCCGAACCTGGCACCGGTTTGTAATCGGGGATGCAGCCGAGATGGGTGCAGATGCCGACCAGCACCAGGTATTCGGGCTTGATCGCGCGTATGCCTTCCTTCAGATGCAGCGCGGTACTCATGTCCGGCGGCTGCTGCGGCACTTTGGAGTACGGATCGGCCACCCGCCCTGCCATTTTCGGCAGCGTGGCAAGCTCCTTTTTCGAGCGGTGAATGACCCAGATCGGTCTGCTGCGCCAGAGCACCGTCATCTGCTGGCCGACCGCGAGCTTGCTGATGTCGACTTCGACCGGTGCGCCGCCGGCCTTTGCGCGCTCGCTCGGCAGCAGCGATTCGACGAATGGAACGGCCGTCACTGCTACGCCGACACCTGCCATTGTCGATGTCGCGCGGACCAGAAAGCGGCGGCGGCTGTCTGTCTGTTGGGTTTGATGGAATGGTTCTGGTGCCGGTTTGTTCATTGGTTGAAACGCGGATTGATGGCCTTTCTATAGAAGAGACTGCCGCTGATCCGGAGAAGTTCCGGCACGCCGTAGAAGATGTCGCCGTCATATACGCGGCGGCGTGCCGACGGGAAAGCTGGTGCGGCTATGCCGCTTTCTGTTGGGCGATGAGCTGTTTCAGATCGTGCGCGATCGCGCTGGCGCCGTCCTGGTAGTTCATCAGGAGTCGCGCGTGGCCTTTCGCGTCGAAGACGAAAATGCCGTCGCTGTGCTGCACGACATAATTGCCGTGGCTGTCGGGCTTGCCGTAGGAGTACGTCACCCGGTAGCGCTTCATCAGCGTTTCCAGTTGCTGCTGCGTACCGGTGAGCCCGATGAAATGCGGCCCGAACGCAGTGACGTAAGTGTGCAGCACCTTCGGCGTATCGCGCGATGGATCGACGCTGATGAAAAGCAGCTGCACCTGGCTGGCTGACGGCCCCAGCTTGTGGAACGCCTCCTTGACAGTGGCCAGTGTCAACGGGCAGATGTCGGGACAGTGCGTGTAGCCGAAATAAACCATGTCGATCTTGCCCAGATAGCGCGGCGCATGTACGGTCCTGCCGTGATCGTTGATGAGCGTGAATTGCAGATCCGGCGTCAGGTCCGCGATGCTTTTGGTCTTCCAGTGCAGCGCGCTGTTTCCGGCACAACCCGCCAGCAGTATCGCCGCACCGAGCGCTGCGCCGCAGATGCGCAGCATGTTTGCGGTGTGTTTTTTCAGGAATGAAGAAAGACGGGGCATCGCTGCTTATCCGTGCCGGATGTCGTAACGCAGATCGCCGGCGATGGCCTTGGCTGAATCATTGTAATTGCCCATCAAGCGCATGTGCCCCTGCGGGCCGAAGATCAGGAATTCGCTGGAATGGCCGACCGTGTAATTGCCGGATGCGTCCGGTTTTCCGTAGCTGTACGAAATGTGATAGCGCTTGGCCATTTGCTTCAGTGCCGGCGGATCAGGGCGTAACGCGATGAATGCTGGATTGAACGCGTGCACGTACTGCTCCAGCAACTGCGGCGTGTCGCGTTTGGGATCGACCGTGACGAAAATGACGTGCACCTTGTCGGCCTGCCTGGCGTCGAGCTTTTTCAGAGCGGCATTGAACTCGGCCAGCGTCAGCGGGCAGATGTTGGGGCAATGCGTGTAGCCGAAGTAGAGAATCACCCAGTCTCCGCGCAGGCTTTGCGCCGAGATTTTTTTCCCGGACACGGTGGGTTGGTCAGGCAATTTCAGATCGGCCTCGTGGCCGCCCGGCACCGTGATCAGACTGAAGTGGTGCGGCTTGCCGCCGCAGCCGGCGAGCAACGGCACCAGCAGCAATGCCAGCGTCGCGGCCCGCACGGCAGCGCGTGTCCGCGGGGAGGCGGCTTCAGTGATCATTCATCGCGCTGGCGCCCTTGACCAGAAACAAGGCAGACGTCGTCGAGCCGTCGGCGAATCTGAAATTGATCCGCACGTGGTCTCCGGGCTTGAGCGGCGCATGAGGCGGCATCAGCATGATGTGGTAGCCGCCGGGCGCAAAACTGAACTGCTTGCCGGCAGCGATCTTGATGTCATCGACAGCAACCATCTTGTCCATGCCGCTCTGAGTGACGCTCTTGTGCAGCATCGCGCTCTTGAAATCGGGGGCCGATGCGCCGAGCAGTTCCATTGCGTGATCCGAGCCGTTGGAGATCGTGCAATAGGCGCCGGCCGGCAGATTGCCCGGCAGCAGTCGGATCCAGGCATGAGAAACCGAAATGCCGCCGGCCCAGACCGCGGTCGAGAACAACAGTGCAAATGCCACGGTCACATATCTGAGCATCGGATTCATCCCCTCGGCGTATGTTGAAAACGGTGATGTCAAGCTATATCACCGCGAGCCGGCCGCGACCAGCGACAAATTGTCGCACCCATGCTTGAAGCGATGGCTTTGCCGGCCGGGCGGCTGTCTTCAACACATTGAATGCATACTATGACGATTAGTTCCCGTGCGGGGAAAACAACGGTGGTATTTTTCGCCTGTATCAAATTGTTCCGGCCACTACCGCTTTCGCTTGATCACCGGCTTCGTCGCTATCACCACTTCCGTTCCGATGATTCGAGCGGGTATCACGCGGTCGAACTTCAACCCCGCGGCCTTCAGCCATTCCTTGTAATCGGCGGCGGTAAAGGTATCGCCGTCGCGGGTGTTAAGCAGCATGTTGATCGCGAACAGCAGCGGGAATACCGGGCCGGTGCGTGAATCATTCGGAATCATGTCCGGAATCACCAAGCGGCCGCCGGGCTTGAGTGCGGCGGCGCACTTCCGGATCAGGCGCTTCGACCATTGCGCGCCTTCGCTGTGGCAGATATGGCCGAGGATGATCAGGTCGAAGCTGTTTTTGCCGAACGCGGTCTCGCGGATGTTGCCAGAGATGGTGTCGTAGCGGTTGGCGACGCCGAATTTTTCGACGAATTCCCGAGCCACCGGCAGCACGCCGGGCAGGTCGGCGACCACGCCGCTTGCCTTTGGATAGCGCTGAATGAACGGCAGGCTCCACGCGGCACTGCCGCCGGCAACGTCGAGCACGCGCAGCGGCGCGGTGCGGCTGAGCGGGACCTTCGACAGCAGCAGATTGGCTGACGCATAGCTCGATGAAAACAGTCCGCGCACCAGCATGCGGAAGAATTCCTCGCCCTGTTTGATGTCGTCCATCTCGTGGACCGGTTTGCCGTTCCGCATCACGTCGCCGAGCTTCATCCAGCTCTCCACCAGATCGCCGATATGCGTCAGCAGACCGGTCATGCCGACCAGCGAGTCCGACGTCAGATACAGCGCGGCTTCCGGTGCCAGACGGTACTGCGATCCGGATTTTTTCAGCAGCCCTTCGGCGGTCAGTTCGTCCAGCACCATGCGCGCGGCGCGCGCATCGGTCCTTGTCAGCTTCGCAACCCCCGCCGCGCCGGCCGGCTTCATCTTCAGCGCATCGAAGTAGCCGTTCCTTATCGCCGCCAGCATCACCTGCAGCCGCATCGGCGCCCACATCAGTTGCCAGATGGTCGAGGCAGGGCGGTATGGAACCGCCGGCGAGGATTTCTTTGGTGCGGACTTTTTTGTGGATGGCATTGGAGTCCCCTGGTGTTGTTCCGTTGATGGCGCCGTCAATTTATCGCCGGGCACGGTCGGCAGTCAATCGAAACCAATTGGATGCTGCACCAAAAATAAATAATGGGGTGCGCTGGCGCGCCGCGACCACCCCGTCCGCTACGCGTCCACCCCTCCTCATCCGAGGAGGGGAGAATTCGTGCGCCATTCCCACGCCACACATTTTTGC
>JBDZVW010000232.1:0-4820 GCA_040255885.1 Betaproteobacteria bacterium | reverse complement strand
AGGAGAGCAAGTCGGAATCGTGAGTCTGGCCGCCGCCAACAAGATGGCGGAAGAGGCCGAGGTAGACCTGGTGGAAATCGCGCCGCAGGCGCAGCCGCCGGTGTGCCGGATAATGGATTACGGCAAGTTCAAGTACCGGGAAAGCAAGAAGCGGCACGACGCCAAGCTCAAGCAGAAGCAGGTCGTCATCAAGGAAGTCAAATTCAGGCCCCGGACTGATGCCGGTGATTATCAGATCAAGCTGCGAAACCTGACACGCTTTCTCGAAGAAGGTGATAAATGTAAGGTTACATTGCGTTTTCGCGGACGCGAAATGGCGCATCAGGAATTTGGCCTGCGTCTGCTGGAACGTGTCAGGAATGATCTCGAGTCGTACGGCACCGTAGAGCAGTTTCCGAAAATGGAAGGGCGGCAGATGGTGATGATGCTGGCGCCCAAAAAAGTGGCGAGCGCAAAGACCGGGCAGCAGGCGGAGTCCGGAAAGGCGAAGCGGGAAGCTGCGGAACCGGTGGTTGCCGACGCCAGGAAGTAAGCAGCAAAAGAAGTAGTTGTCCGGGTCGTTGAAGTCCTCTTCCCGGAGGCACCCGGCGCTAAGCTAAAACAGGAGTTGACATGCCGAAGTTGAAAACCAAGAGCGGCGCCGCCAAGCGTTTCAAGAAGCTGGGCGGCGGCGGATTCAAGCGCAGCCATGCGTTCAAGCGCCACATCCTCACGAAAAAGACGACCAAGCGCAAACGTCAGTTGCGTGGTACGTCGATGATCCATTCCAGTGATCAGCGGGCGCTGCGCGCCATGCTGCCGTAAGGAGAGCTGCCATGCCAAGAGCCAAACGGGGCGTCGTCGCGCATGCCAGCCACAAGCGCGTGCTGGCACGTGCCAAGGGATTCCGCGGCCGTCGCAACAACGTTTTCCGCGTTGCCAATGAAGCGGTGATGCGCGCGGGGCAGTATGCGTATCGTGACCGCCGCAACCGCAAGCGTGTGTTTCGTGCATTGTGGGTCGCGCGCATCAATGCCGCCGCACGCGAACACGGGCTGACCTACAGCGTGTTCATGAACGGCCTGAAAAAAGCCGCGATTGCGGTCGACCGCAAGGTGCTGGCCGATCTCGCCGTGCTCGACAAGCCGGCGTTTGCGAAATTCGTGGAACAGGCCAGGGCAAGCCTCAACGCCTGACACACATGATGCCGGGAAGGAGGCTCATGCAGCCTCCTTTTTTTCTTGTCGCGATGCCCGTTGATGCAGAACCTGGATGCCATAGTTGATGAAGCGCTCGCGGTCTTTGCCGAGGCCGATGACACCGCACAACTGGAGCAGACCAAGGCGCGCTACCTCGGCAAGACCGGCGCACTGACCGAACTGCTGAAGGGACTGGGCAAGCTGCCGGCGGCGGAACGCCCGGCGGCCGGCAGCCGTATCAACGCGGCGAAGGAACGGCTCGAAGCGGCGCTGTCAAAACAGCGGACGCATATCCAGGAAGGCATGCTCGAAGCGCGCCTGCGGCAGGAAGCGCTGGACGTCACGCTGCCCGGCCGCGGCACCGGTGTCGGCGGACTGCATCCGGTGACGCGCACGCTGCAGCGTATCGAGGAACTGTTTCGCTCGCTCGGATTTGCCGTTGCCGACGGACCGGAAATCGAGACCGATTACTACAATTTCACCGCGCTCAACCAGCCTGAAAATCATCCGGCACGCTCGATGCACGACACGTTCTATCTGGACGACGGCAAGCATCTGCTGCGTACCCACACTTCGCCGATTCAGATTCGTTACATGGAGCAGCATCGTCCGCCGGTCAAGATCATTGCGCCGGGCCGTGTCTACCGCGTCGATTCCGATGCGACGCACTCGCCGATGTTTCATCAGATCGAAGGGCTGTGGGTCGACGAACAGGTGAGCTTCGCCAATCTGAAAGGCGTGCTGATCGACTTCCTGCGCCGTTTCTTCGAACGCGAGGATCTGGCGGTGCGCTTCCGGCCGTCGTTCTTTCCGTTCACCGAGCCGTCGGCCGAAGTCGACATGAGCTTCGGCGACGGCTGGCTCGAAATCGGCGGTTGCGGCATGGTGCATCCGAACGTGCTGACGAACGTCGGTATCGACAGCGAACGGTATCAGGGCTTCGCGTTCGGACTGGGACCCGACCGTCTGACGATGCTGCGCTACGGCGTGAATGACCTGCGGTTGTTCTTCGAAAACGATTTGAGGTTTCTAAGACAGTTTAATTGAACCGCCAGGGCGCCAGGAGCGCCAGGAGAAAATGACTGCAACCGCAAAGACGCAAAGGCGCAAAGGCGCAAAGGAACGCAAAGGAAAACCAAATCGGAAGTTCCTTGCGGTTATTGCTTTTCTCTGCGTTTCCTCCGCGTCTCTGCGCCTCTGCGGTTCTCGCTTTGGATTTTCGCTCCTCTTGGCGTCCCTGGCGCCCTGGCGGTTCCGCTAAAATGAAATTCTCCGAAAACTGGCTGCGCGCTTTCGTCGATCCGCCGCTGACGAGCGGGCAGCTGGCGGACGCGCTGACGATGGCGGGCCTCGAGGTCGAGGCGGTGGAAGCGGCGGCCGCCGAGTTCGACGGCGTGGTGGTCGGAGAGGTGCTGACGGTGGAGCCGCATCCGAATGCCGACCGGCTCCACGTATGCAAGGTAAACGTTGGAGCAGCGGCGCCGCTGGACATTGTCTGTGGCGCGCCGAACGTAAAGCCGGGCATCAAGGTGCCGGCGGCGCTGGTCGGCGCGCATCTGCCGCAAGCCGTCATCCGTCCGGTCAAGATGCGCGGCGTGGAATCCAACGGCATGCTGTGTTCGGCACGCGAGCTCGGCTTGAGCGACGATCACGGCGGACTGCTGGTGCTGGCCCCGGACGCGCCGGCCGGCGCCGATATCCGTCGGCATCTCGATCTCGACGACCACATCTTCACGTTGAAGTTGACGCCGAATCGCGGTGACTGTCTGAGCGTTAATGGCATCGCACGGGAGGTGGCGGCGATCACCGGCGCTGCGTTGACTGCCCCTGAAATTCGCTCGGCGCCGCAAACGGCCGAAGACCGGATCAACGTCGAGGTTGGCGACACGGCCGCCTGCCCGCGTTACTGCGGGCGTGTGGTCAAGGCGGTGAACGCACGCGCCGTGACGCCGCCGTGGATGGTGCAGCGGCTGGAGCGCGGCGGCGTGCGCGCAATCAGTGCGCTGGTCGATATCACGAATTACGTGATGCTGGAGCTGGGGCAGCCGCTGCATGCGTTCGATCTCGCCGCAATCGACGGTGAAATCCGCGTGCGCTTTGCGCGGGCCGGCGAAACGCTGGCATTGCTCAACGAACAAACCGTCGAACTCACGCCGGACCTGCTGGTGATCGCGGACCGCTCGCGGCCGCTGGCGCTGGGCGGCATCATGGGCGGATCGCCGAGCGCGGTCGGAGACGACACGCGAGACATTTTTCTCGAAAGCGCATTCTTCGCGCCGGACGTGATCAAGGGCAAGTCGCGCGAGCTTGGTTTCGGCAGCGAATCTTCGCATCGTTTTGAGCGCGGCGTCGATTTCGGAGCCACGACACGCGCGCTGGAACGTGCAACGGCGCTGGTGCTGGAAATCTGCGGCGGGCGGGCCGGTCCGCTGACCGAGGCCTGCAGCGAACTGCCGCGGCGCGATCCGGTGACGATGCGGCTTGCCCGGGCGCGGCGGGTGCTGGGTATCGACATCGATGCCGGACGGGCTGCCGATATTCTGCGGCGGCTGGGCCTGCCGTTCGAGCAGAACGGAGAAAATTTCAGCGTCACGCCGCCGAGTTACCGTTTCGATCTTGCGATCGAAGAAGATCTGATCGAGGAAGTCGCACGCATCCACGGCTATGACAACATCCCGGTCGCAGCGCCGCGGGCGGCAGTGACGATGCTGCCAAGTCCCGAAGGCAGCCGTGAAGTGAGTGATCTGCGGCAGCTGCTGGTAGAGCGCGATTACCAGGAAATCGTCAGCTACAGTTTCGTTGACGAACAGTGGGAGCGCGACTTCTGTGACAATGCGGCGCCGGTCGCGCTCAGCAACCCGATCGCGAGCCAGATGAACGTGATGCGCTCGAGCCTTGTCGGCAATCTCGTCAACTGCCTGCAGTTCAACCTGGCGCGCCGGCAGTCACGCGTACGGCTTTTCGAAGTCGGGCGCTGCTTCGTGGACCGGGGGCCTGACGGTCAGCCGTTGCGCATCGGCGGCATCGCTTTCGGTTCGGCAGCGCCGGAACAGTGGGGCATCAAGCCGCGGCCGACGGATTTCTTCGACATGAAGAGCGATGTCGAAGCGCTGTGTTTTCCCGGCACGCCGTGCTTTGAGGCGGCAACACACCCGGCGTTCCATCCCGGCCGTTGCGCGCGCATTCTGATTGCGGGCAGTGGCGCGGGCTGGATCGGGGAACTGCATCCGCGCCTGCAGCAGAAGTACGATCTGGCGGCGGCACCGATGATTTTTGAAATGGACGTCGAAGCGCTCACCCGGCGTGCCGTGCCGGCTTACACCGAGATTTCGCGTTTTCCGCTGGTGCGGCGGGACGTGGCGGTGATTGTCGAGGACGGGATTTCGGTCCGGACGCTGCTGGACGCGCTGCAGCGGGGCGCATCGCCGCTGATCACCGATATCGGACTGTTTGACGTGTATCGCGGGAAAGGTGTCGAGGCAGGCAAAAAAAGCCTTGCATTCCGCGTGTTATTGCAAGATACTCGAAAGACTCTAATCGACGAAGAGGTTGATGCCGCGGTCTCCGGCATTGTTCGTATTTTAAGCGAGGAATTTGGCGCAACACTTCGTGTTTAAGGGGGAAGCATGACTCTAACGAAAG
>JBDZVW010000231.1:0-4841 GCA_040255885.1 Betaproteobacteria bacterium | reverse complement strand
GAATGCCGAACTTGTTCTTGTCGAGACCGGTCGCGATGTAGGGATGGGTGCCGGCGTCGACGTCGGGATTGACTCGCAGGCTGATCGGCGCACGTGTCCGCATGTCGGCTGCAACGCGATCGAGGCGCTCCAGTTCGGCCGCGGATTCGACGTTGAAGCACAGCACGCCGACCTGCAGCGCCGCGCGCATTTCTGCTGCCGTCTTGCCGACGCCGGAGAATACGGTTTTCGCCGAATCGCCGCCGGCCGCGATCACGCGCGCCAGCTCGCCGCCGGAAACGATGTCGAAGCCGCTGCCCAGCCGTGCAAATGCGTCCAGCACCGCCAGATTGGAGTTGGCCTTCACGGCATAGCAGACCAGATGATCGTGGTCGGCGAACGCGCAGTCGAAGGCGTGGAAGGTTTCGGTGAGTGCGGCGCGCGAATAGACGTAGCAAGGGGTGCCGTGACGTTCGGCGATGCGTGCCAGCGGCACGGCTTCGGCGTACAGTTCGCCGTCCTCGAAGTGAAAATGGCTCACGGCTTGTCGGGTTCCTCGTTCGACTTTTGTGTCGGCGACGGTTGCGCGGCCGCCGGGGGAGATGGTGATGCCGGAGGCTTTTGAACAGAAGCCGGCGGCGGGGTCGCCGGCTTGGGCGGCGGCAGATAGAGCGGTCCCTTGTAGCCGCAGGCGGACAGCAGGAGAAGCAGCGGCAGCGTGATGACCGCTGTAATTGCAAAATGATGGCGCATGATGTCGGCTTTCGGAATTCGCGGCATCTTAGCATATCGACGCCTGCGTCTTCGGCGGCTCACAGCCGCAGGTAGCGGTACGCATCATGCCGCAGCGCCGCCCGCCGTTCAGCGTAGTCCGGCAGGATATTTTCGACCACGCGCCAGAAACGCGGCGAGTGATTCATTTCATGCAGATGTGCCAGTTCGTGCACCACGACGTAATCGATCAGCGTCAGCGGCATCTGGACCAGCCGCCAGTTGAGCGCCACGCGGCCGTCCGGGCCGCAACTGCCCCAGCGTGTCTTTGCCTGTGACAGCCGCAACCCGGAGACGCGGACATCCAGCGCACCGGCGTAGCGCGCGATGCGCTGTTCGAAGCAGACGAGCGCTTCGTGGCGATACCATTCGACGACCTTTGTCCGGAGCGCATTCGCATCGCCGCCGGCGGTCAGCGTATCGCCGTGCCGTTCGACCGCGGCAGTAGCCGCGTGCAACTCGAGGCGTAGCGCGGTACCGAGCAGAAACAGCGTTTCGCCGCTGCGCCAGGTGTAGGGGACGGGACGCCGCCCGCTCCAGCGCGCCAGCGTGCGCAGCACCCATCGCGCGTGCTGCTGCAGCACCGTCTCGATTTCCCGGCCGCTTGCCCGCAGCGGCGCCCCGACCCGCAATCCGTGCTCGTCGATCGTGAGCGTAATGCTGCGCCGGCGCCGCGCGCGTCTGATCGTGTATTCGACGACCTGTCCGTTCAGCACCGTCAGTGTGCTGCCGGCGCGCGGTTCGCGCGGCCGCGCATCGAACGGCAGCTCAAGCTGTGCCGGTGCGGTCACGTGCCATTCCAGTGATGTCGTTCATCTGCGAGCGAATCCAGCTTTCCGCTTCTCGGTTCAGGTCGTCGGCCTTGCGTGTCTGCGGCGCAATCGGCGCGCCGATGCGCACGGTGATGGTGCCGGGGTACTTGAGAAATGCATGCCGCCCCCACAGCTCGCCGGCATTGAGCGCGACCGGCAGCACCGGCGCGCCGGTTTGCGCGGCCAGCCATGCACCGCCGACGTGAAACCTGCCGTGCGTGCCCGACGCGGTGCGCGTCCCTTCCGGAAACACCACGATCCAGAAGCCGCGCTCCAGCCGGTCATGCGCCTGGGCCGCCATCATCCTGAGCGCGCGCAGTGCAGCGCCGCGATCGATCGCGATCGGTTTCAGCATCGCCAGTCCCCAGCCGAAAAACGGCACGCGCAGCAATTCGCGCTTGATCACCCACACCTGTGGCGGAAAGATGATCTGGAATGCCAGTGTTTCCCACGCCGACTGGTGCTTCGACAGCACGATGCATGGCCGTTGCGGAATATGTTCGCGTCCCTCGATGCGGTAATGGATGCCACAGACGGTTCGCGCCAGAAAAATCATCAGCCGCGACCAGGTGCTGATCACGCGGTAGCGGGCGATCAGCGGCAGCGGAAAGGTCAGCATCGCGATCACCCAGAACAGTGGCGTGGCGACGGCCTGAGCCAGCGCGAACAGCGTCGAGCGCACGAAAACGCCGACGGTGCCGGTCATCGGATGATGAACTTGACCGCTTCGGCGAGATTCGAAAATACCATCGTGCCGGCGGGAAGCCCGCCTTGTTCGACGGTTGTTTCGCCCTTGCCGGTGAGCACCAGGATCGGCTGTGCGTTTACCGCCGCCGCCGCCTGCAGGTCGCGCAGCGAATCGCCGACCAGCGGCACGCTGTCGAGCGGGGTATTCAGGCGCTGCCCGATGTCTTCCAGCATGCCGGGTTTCGGCTTGCGGCAGCGGCAGTCCTCGTCCGCCGCGTGCGCGCAATAGAAAATCGCGTCGATGCGTCCGCCGGCCTGCGCCAGCGCCTTGTGCATTTTCTCGTTGATCGCGTTGACGGTGGCCATGTCGAACAGCCCGCGCGCGACGCCGGACTGGTTGGTCGCGATGATCACGCGAAATCCCGCCTGGTTGAGCTCGGCGATCGCCTCCAGGCTGCCTGCGATCGGCTGCCATTCTTCCGGACTTTTGACGAAATCCGGCCGGTCATGGTTGATCACGCCGTCGCGGTCGAGGATGACGAGTTTCATTGCGCTTCGCGGTGAGGTGTGAGGCGTGAGGCGTGAGGAGCGCGCTTGCGCTGCGCCCAAGCAGAATCCGCCCAAACGATGTGGTCCATTCTCCCCCCTTTGAAAAAGGGGGGCCGGGGGGGATTTGCTTTTGGTCCGGTCATCGACAAATTTGCCTCACTTGTCATCACGCCGCCAGCCTCGAGATGTCGGCAACGCGGTTCATCGCGTGATCGAGCTGCATCAGCAGGTTCAGCCGGTTGTTGCGCAAGCCGGCGTCGTCCGCGTTCACCATCACATTGTCGAAAAAGTCATCGACCGGCCCTTTCAGTGCCGCGAGCGAGGTCAGCGCTTCGGTGAAGCGGCCGTCGGCAACACTAGATTCGGCACGTGCGTCGACTTCGGTGAAGCGGCTGTACAATGCTTTTTCCGCGTCCTCCACCAGCCGCGATGCGCTGAAGTGTTCGCCGTCGGGCGGTGCCGATTTGCTGAGGATGTTGCGAATGCGCTTGTTGGCCGCGGCCAGGTCGCGCGCCTCCGGCAGTTCGGCAAATGTCTTGACCGCTGCCAGCCGTGCCGGCGCCTGCCAGATCTCGCCGCCAAGCTGTGCCAGCACTGCTTCGACGTGAAGCGTATCCTCGCCGCTTTCGCGCAGGTGGTTGCGCAGCCGGTCGCGAAAGAATTCGCGCAGCCGGTTGGCGTCGAGCGTGATCAGGTCCGGCGGAAATGCAGCGGCCGCGATACGGATCAGCTCGGACAGGTCGAGTTCGAGTGGCGTTTCGATCAGCATGCGGATCACGCCCAGTGCGTGCCGCCGCAGTGCGAACGGATCCTTCTCGCCGGTTGGAATTTCACCGACGCCGAACAGTCCGACCAGCGCATCAAGCTTGTCGGCCAGCGCCACGGCGCAGGCAATGGTCCCTTGCGGCAACCGGTCTCCCGAAAAGCGCGGCCGGTAGTGTGCCTCGATTGCATCCGCGATCGCGGCCGGCTCGCCGTCGCCGAGCGCGTAATAACGGCCCATCACGCCCTGCAGCTCCGGAAATTCGCCGACCATGCCGGTGAGCAGATCGGCTTTCGCCAGCCACGCGGCGCGTTCCGCGGCGACGGCGTCTGCATGCATCGCGCGCGCGATGCCGCCGGCGGCGAGCTGCAGGCGCTCGACGCGCGCCAGCTGGGTGCCAAGCTTGCGGTGATAGACGACACGTCCGAGCTGCGGCACGCGCGTTTCCAGCCGCGTGCGGCGGTCCTGGTTGTAGAAGAAGCGCGCATCCTCCAGCCGCGGCCGGATTACGCGCTGGTTGCCGTCGATGATCGTGCGCGGATCGTCCACCCGCATGTTGCTGACGATCAGGAATTCGGGCAGCAGCTTTCCGTCCGCGCCGAACAGCGGAAAATATTTCTGATGCTGCTGCATCGTCAGAATCAGGCATTCGGCCGGCACGTCGAGAAACGCCGCATCGAACGCGCCGGCGTAAACGGTCGGATGCTCGACCAGCGCCGTGACTTCGTCGAGCAGAGCGCCGTAATCACCGAGGCCGGCACCGTGCTGTCGTGCCTGAGCCTGAAGCTGGCGCTCGATGTCGGCGCGGCGCGCGGCAAAATCGGCGATCACATGGCCGTCGGTTGCGAGGCGCTGTTCGTACTCGTCGGCATTTGCGAGCACGATGTCGCCGGCGCTCATGAAACGGTGTCCGAGCGTGCGGTTGCCGGACGTGAGGCCGAGTACTTCGCCCGCTACCACGCGCGCGCCGTGCAGCATCACCAGCCGGTGCACCGGGCGCACGAACTGCGCGTCGCCTGCGCCCCAGCGCATGAGTTTCGGGACCGGCAGTTTCTTCGCCGCTTCGGCCACGATAGCCGCCAGCGTGCCGTCCAGCGCGGCGCCTGCGGTTCGAACTCGTGCCACGAAGATTTTGCCTTTGGGCGTGTCGCGCTGTTGCAGCGATTCGATCACGACGCCATTTTTTTTGGCGAAGCCGGCGAGTGCCGGCGTCGGCTTGCCGGCAGAATCGAGTCCGACTTTCAGCGACGGGCCGGGCACTTCGGCTTCGTGGTCGGCGG
>JBDZVW010000010.1:0-20107 GCA_040255885.1 Betaproteobacteria bacterium | reverse complement strand
GCCGATGACGATCGCGATCTCGACCTCCCAGTCGAGCTTGGTCGAATGGCGCGGCCGGATCACGTCGTCGTCCGGCCCGCAGATGCACGACGGCGCCTTCATGAAAATCACCGGCTCGGTCGGAATCGGCATGCCGGCTTCACGCGCGTGATCGGTGTAGTTGAGGCCGATCGCAACGAATTTGCTCACGCCCGCGACCGGCGGTCCGAGCCGCGGCGTGCCGGCCACCTGCGGCAGCTTGTCGACATCGAGCTGCGCCAGCCGTGCCAGCCCCGCCGGCGAAATCGCATCGCCACCGATATCCGGCACCTCGCCGGAAAGATCGCGGATGCCGCCGGCGGCATCCAGCAGTCCCGGCCGTTCCTGCCCCGGCGCCCCGTATCGCAGCAGTCTCATCGATTTAACCCTCCATCGGTCAGCATCAAAATTATTAATGTCTTCATGCCATTCTGATTACAGTAATCGGCGTTAAACTACGCATCTTTTTTGCTATTGTGTAACAAGAGGACGACTTCGTTGAGAATGCTGCCATACGACAATTTCGATCCCAAGGCATTCATCGTCCGCGACTGGCTGGCGCTCGACCGCACCATTTTCGCGAACGAGCGTACTTTCCTGGCGTGGTGCCGCACCAGCCTGACACTGGTCATTGCCGGCGTTTCGCTCATCAAGTTCTTCGGACATTCGATCTATACGGCAATCGGCGCGATTTCCGTCGCCGGCGGTATCGCGGTTTTTGTGCTGGGCTATACGCGTTACCGCCGCATGCTCGGTCACTATCGTGCGTTGTCGAAGCTGGAAGACAGCGCACTCCCCGAAGCACTGCGGCGGCGGGTCGGCGAGTAACGCCGGAAACGAACCATCATTTTCCGCTTTTCCCGGCTGCTGCTTCGTACAGCGGCATCATCGCCGGCACCAGCGCCTGCAGCGCCTGCAGCCGCGCTTCGCTCGACGGATGGTCGCTGAGAAATGCCGGCGGCGCACTGCCGCCCTCGAGCCTGATCATCTTCTGCCATAGCGTCACCGCGGCATGCGGATCATAGCCGGCGCGTGCCGCGAGCTCGATGCCGATGCGGTCCGCTTCCGATTCCATCTTGCGGCTGTAAGGCAGGCGGATCGCAACGTTGGCCGCGGTCGCCAGCGCCTGTTGCGTCAGCTGCCCGGCACCGACGGCCACGCCCACGACGTCCAGCGCCATGTTGTTCGCCAGCGCAATCGACATCTGCTCGCGCTGGTGCCCCGCCAGCGCGTGTCCCATTTCGTGTCCCATCACCTCGGCGAGTTCAGCATCGGTCGGATGGACCTTGTCGATCAACCCCTTGTAAACCGCGATCTTGCCGCCGGCCATGCAGAACGCGTTGACTTCCGGGGTGTCGATCACATTCACTTCCCAATGCCAGCCGCGTGACTGGGGCCGCAAGCGCTCCGCCTGCGGAATCAGCCGATTGGCGATGCTGCGCACCCGCTTCACGTCGGCCGAATTCTGATCGAGCTTGCCCTTGGCCTTGTACTGCGACATCTGTTGCGTGTAGGCTTGTGCCGATGCGTCGATCGCCTGCTGCGCCGATACCAGTTGCAACTGGCTGCGGCCGGTGATCGGGTTGGTCGCACATCCGGCAAGCACCAGTGCCGCAACCGCGGCAGCAACACTAACGTCGAACCTGTGTAAAAATTTCTTCAACACGCCGCAATCATGCGGCGGAGCCACCGTCGACGGCGGCCTGCACCTCCAGCTTGGCGCTGATGAAATCCGTGTGTGATACATAGGTCAGCTCCGCGATCTTTCTTACATAATGATCTTCATAGGGGTCGGCCTCGCCGTCGGCGAACGCCACCTGCCATAACTGCCGGATCAGATCGACTTTCTGCTGCGCGGAAAAATGTTTATTGATCAGTGCCACCGGCTCGAAATACGACGTGTAACGATTCTGCGGGCGCGACAGGTCATTCACCAGTGCGGCCGCGCTGCTGTCGGACAGCTGAAAACGCTCGCCCACCAGCCGCCGCGTGGCACCCATCTTCGTGTCGCGCCGCGCATCGTCGGCGACACCGTCACCGAAATCGGTGAACGCCATCTCCAGCAGCAGGCCGGCCACTGCCCGCCTCAGCGCCTGCTGCCGGCGCACGGCATCGCGCCCCGGATCCGGCCGCAGGCGATCAAAAAAATTCTGGATGTGGGCGATGATCGGCTCCAGGAACCCCTGATTTGCGTTGCTCATCTGTCCTTGTTTCGCTATAAACGTCAACGAACATTTTACCGGAGACTACGGTGCGGCGCCGGTACGTCCGCACAACGGCACAGCGCACGCTCGTTTCCGAAATGGTTTATTCTTCCGCTGTTTCGCATATCCTCTTTGACGATCCGCTGCCGACATGCTGAGTATCGCGCTATCGACCTTCGCCTATATCGTCACCGCCTGGTTCATCAAGCGCCGGCTCGACGACATGGACATTCCGAAGGGATTCACCCGCAATGTGCTGATTTTCAGCCTGGCACTCGCGGTTGCGTACGGCGTCGGTGCGCTGGTGAGCTGGATGGGATCGTGATGATTGTTGCGGAAATGACGGCGCCATTTCGTACGAAACGGCTTTTTCGATCATAAAAAAAGTCCCGGCACGGCTGCCAGGACTTGTACGAATCGGACTGCAGGCCCGTCGCGCGATGCCGGCATTCACACCGGCATCGGCCACGGCTTATTTCTTTTTCTTGGCCTTCTTGATCGCAGCCAGCGCCGCCTTGTCGGCAACATTGGCGTGCTCGATCACCGCGGCATTGTTGCCGCTTCTGGCAGCGTCATTCGCCTTGTCGAGTTCGGCGCTGGCGACATCGGTGTCGGCTTTCTTGTCTTTTGCCTGCTTCACGTCCGCCTGTGCCTGCAGCAGCGCGTTTTGCGCGTCGAGCGACAGCTTGCTGATATCAGGCTGGGTGGCACAACCGGCGAGCCACAGCGAAGCAAGTAATGCAATGCACAATTTCTTCATGAATCCTCCCAATGTTTTGACAAAAAAAGAAAATGACACATGGCCATTTCCGCAACCGATGGCAGGCGACCGCCCTGCTTCCGGTCCGCCCGGTGATCTCCGGCGGGCAGGCGTCCCGAACATAGCGATGCCCGCCGCTGCCAGTCATTGACCAAGGTCAAGAATTACGTCGACATGCGATACTTCGATCAGCACCGCCGGCCGTACCATTGCCGCTCATCAGCTTTGGGCTGTGCGCGCCGCCATGGTCAGCTTGTCCTGGGCCCGTCGATCGAAGCGCGCGACATTGATGATGATCCGCCGGTGCGTGCCTTCGCCGATCTGTTCCTTGTCGTCTTCCGCGACCACGCGAAACGTCAGCGTGCGTCCGTCGATGCCTGTCAGTTCCGCCCGCGCGCGCGCGCCCATGCCGACCGGCGTTGCTGCGTGATGACTGACGTTGAGATGGATGCCGACGGTCTGGTGGCCGTCCGGCATCAGATGCTCGACCGCCTGCAGCGCCGCCGCCTCCATCAGATTGACCATCACCGGCGTGGCCAGCACTTTCACTTTTCCGCTGCCGATATGAGGCGCGGTATGCTCGGGCCCGACAATGATTCCGGCCGAGCCGCAAAGCCCCGGCTTGAGCTGTTCAGGCAGTTCGAGCGCCACTGCAACCTCCGCTGTCGATGCCGGCGACATGCCGGCGCAGAAGTTCCGAGTGTACAGGAATCGGGAAACGGGTATCAGGATTCAGGGAAATCGTGCGGCGCGCACGGCGCGCCGGTAACTTCGGCTGAATCCCGAATCCTGCTTCCTGACACCTGCTTGCTCATCCTGCTTTTCTGACCGGCGCCGCCGCCGTTCTCAGCACCTTGCGCAGCGCCGCTGCAATACCCTCACTGTCGATTCCGGCGGCGGCCAGCAGTTCCTCGCGCGTTCCGTGCTCAAGGAAATGATCCGGCAGCCCCAGATTCGTCACCGGCACCGCGACGTGATGCGCGGCGAGGCATTCGTTGACGGCACTGCCGGCGCCGCCGAGCGCGGCATTGTCCTCTATCGTGATCAGCGCTTCGTGCCGCGACGCGAGATCGAGCACCATTTTTTCGTCGAGCGGCTTGACGAAACGCATGTTGACCACCGTCGCGTCGAAGCGTTCGGCCGCTTCCAGTGCCGCCTGCAGCGTCGCACCGAACGCCAGCAGCGCAACGTGCCGGCCGCGCCGCCGCAATTGTGCGCGACCGATCGGCAATGCCTGCATTTCGCTCTCCACCGCCACGCCCGGCCCCTTGCCGCGCGGATAGCGCACCGCCGCCGGCTGATCGAGCTGAAAGCCGGTGTACAGCATCTGCCGGCACTCGTTTTCGTCGGCCGGCGCCATCACCACCATGTCGGGCAGGCAGCGCAGGAAATTGAAATCGTAGCTGCCGGCGTGCGTCGGTCCGTCCGGTCCGACGACACCGGCGCGGTCGATCGCAAACAGCACCGGCAGTTTCTGGATCGCGACGTCGTGCACCACCTGGTCATAGGCGCGCTGCATGAACGTCGAGTAGATCGCCACCACCGGTTTCATGCCGTCGCACGCAAGGCCCGATGCCAGCGTCACGCTGTGCTGCTCGGCGATGCCGACGTCGAAATAACGGTCGGGAAAACGTTTCGAGAATTCGACCAGTCCGGACCCTTCGCGCATCGCCGGCGTGATGCCGATCAGGCGCTCGTCGCGCACCGCCATGTCGCACAGCCAGGTACCAAATACTTCGGTGTAGCTGGGACCGGATTTCTTGCCCGATGACACGATGCCGACGTCGGGATCGAACGGCGTCACGCCGTGATACTTGACCGGATCGGCTTCCGCCGGTGCATAACCCTTGCCCTTGCGCGTGACCACGTGCAGCAGGCGCGGTCCCTTGATGTCGCGCAGATTGCGCAGCACATGCACCAGCATGCCGAGATCGTGGCCGTCGATCGGGCCGAAATAGCTGAAGCCGATGTCTTCGAAAAATCCGCCCGGCGTCACCATGCCCTTCACGCATTTCTCGGTGCGTTCCGCCAGGTTCCACATCGGCGGCACGTGCTTCAGCACCTTCTTGCCGCCCTTGCGCAGCGTGGTGTAGAACCGTCCCGACAGCAGCCGCGTCAGATAGCTCGACAACGCGCCGACGTTCGGCGAAATCGACATGTTGTTGTCGTTCAGCACCACCAGCAGGTCGGTTTCCTGCGCGCCGGCGTGATTGAGCGCTTCGTACGCGAGACCGGCGGTCATGCCGCCATCGCCGATGATCGCCACCACCTTGCGCCCGGAGCCTGTTTTCTCGGCCGCGATCGCCATGCCGAGCGCGGCGCTGATCGACGTGCTGGAATGCCCGGCGCCGAACGCGTCGTAAGCGCTCTCACTGCGCCGCAGAAACGCCGACAGCCCATCCTTGCGGCGAATCGTGTGCAGCCGGTCGCGGCGTCCGGTCAGAATCTTATGCGGATAGCATTGATGGCCGACGTCCCACACCAGCCGGTCCTCCGGCGTCGCGAAAATGTAATGGAGCGCAATCGTCAGTTCGACAGTGCCGAGGCCGGCCGCGAAATGGCCGCCGCAACGCGCGACGGAACGCACCAGGAAGGCCCGCACTTCGTCGGCCAATGCCGGCAGATCGGACTCCGGCAGCCGGCGCAACGCAGCGGGACCATCCAGTGTATCAAGAATGGAATAACCGGCGGAAGGTGACATTTTTTACTCCATGCGTTGAAATGGCACGAGCGGACGGCACACGCCCCGCAACTTTGCGACTGGCGTAACGCATTGCTGTATAAGGATATATTGAGCTGACGGCACAACGCAACGCATTCCCGGTCCGGTATCGGCGGCCGCACACCGCTATCCGGGCCGCCGCGAATTCGTATTTCGGGAATGTCACATCAATATTCAATAACGGATTCCTCCATGGTATACCGTCCGCTTCAGCAGGTTAGAGGGATCCATCGGCGGTTTCGTTCGTAAAAATATCGTTACTGTGATAACTGTCTTGTTTTACCGAATTTTACTGCATTCCAACGCGTCATCTTTCTGGCATATTCCATGCCGGCCAAAAACCGCATGTGGCTCATGCCATTTGCTTGAAACAAATATCAAAACCGTGAACTTATCACGTTTCGCAGGGTCGCATTTCCAGTGAACAATGTTTCGGCCGCCAAAGGGGAACCTCATGATGCACGCAGCCCGAAACAGGATCAAACTGTCACTTTCCACCCACACCGACGGGACGGAAGCGGGGGCAGAAGCACGAGCGGCATTGCCTGCGTCTGCGTTCGCGTCATCAGATGAGAGGAGTTATGGAAATAATTCTTGCTCAACCGAGGGGTTTCTGCGCCGGAGTGGTCCGGGCTGTCGAAATCGTTGAGCTCGCGCTTGAGAACTACGGCCCACCGGTTTATGTTTTTCACGAAATTGTCCACAATCCCCATGTCGTGTCCGATCTGCGGGCGCGCGGCGCGATTTTCGTCAGTACGCTCGACGCGGTACCAAGCGGTTCGGTAACCGTATTCAGTGCGCACGGTGTATCGAATGCCGTGGTCGAACAGGCGCAGCAACTGAAGCTGCAGGTCATCGACGCCACCTGCCCGCTGGTGACCAAGGTTCATCTGCAGGCGCAGCAATACAGCCTCAAGGGTTACGAAACCATCATCATCGGCCATCCCGGACATGAAGAAGTCGAAGGCACCGTGGGTTCGGTCGGCGGTCCGGTGCATGTCGTCTCCAATATCGAGGACGTCGCGGCGCTTGAAGTGGCCGACCCCGAAAAACTTGCCTATGTGACCCAGACCACACTCAGCATCGATGACACACGCGACGTGATCCGGGCGCTGGAGCAGCGCTTTCCATCGGTCAAGGGACCGAGCCTGAGAGACATCTGCTACGCCACGCAGAACCGCCAGAACGCCGTGCGCCAGCTCGCGGCCGAGGTCGATCTGCTGCTGGTGGTCGGCGCGCGCAACAGTTCCAACTCCAATCGCCTGCGTGAAGTCGGCGAAAGCCAGGGCGTGCCGGCGTACCTGATCGAAGACGCCAGCGAGCTGAACGCGGCGTGGTTCGATGGAGTGGACAAGGTCGGCATCACCGCCGGCGCCTCGACGCCGGAAGTGCTGGTGGACGAAGTACGGGAGAAATTGATGAGCCTGGGTGCGGTGACGGCGCGCGAGCTGGAGGGCGTGCGGGAAACGGTGACCTTCCGCCTGCCGCGGGTGCTGGAAACGAGGCGCGCGGCCGCCGGCCGCAAATGAACGAAACGCAACGATGACCAATTGACGAGGAAGCTGCCTGATGAGTGTTCCCCTGCTGCAGCAATATCGCGTAGCCCGCTACATCCTGACGCAGAAACTGCGCGGCGTGAAGCGTTATCCGCTGGTACTGATGCTCGAACCGCTGTTCCAGTGCAATCTCGCGTGCGCCGGCTGCGGCAAGATCGACTATGAAGATGACGTCCTGCGGCGACGTCTCAGCGTCGACGAATGTCTCGCCGCGGTCGACGAATGCGGCGCACCGGTAGTGTCGATACCGGGCGGCGAGCCGCTGATCCACAAGGACATGCCGGCCATCGTGTCCGGCATCGTCGGGCGCAAGAAATTCGTCTATCTGTGCACCAACGCGCTGCTGCTGAAAAAACGCCTGCACGAATTCACGCCTTCACCGTACTTCACGTTTTCCGTGCACCTCGACGGCCTCCGCGAGCGCCACGACGCATCGGTGTGCCGTGAAGGCGTTTTCGACACGGCGGTGGAAGCGATCCGCGCCGCGGTGGCCGCCGGTTTTCGTGTCACCATCAATTGCACGCTGTTCCAGAGCGAACGGCCGGAAGACGTCGCGGGGCTGATGGATTTCGCCATGGAACTTGGCGTGGAAGGCGTCACCATCTCGCCCGGCTACAGCTACCAGCACGCGCCGCGCCAGGACGTGTTTCTGCGCCGCGCCGCGACCAAGCGCCTGTTCCGCGACATTTTCCGGCTCGGCAAGGGCCGCCGCTGGCGCTTCAACCACTCGGCGCTGTTCCTCGATTTCCTGGCCGGCAACGAGCCGTATGCATGCACGCCGTGGGGCATGCCGACGCGCAACGTGTTCGGCTGGCAGCGGCCGTGCTACCTGCTGGTCGATGAAGGCTATGCGCCGACGTTCAAATCGCTGATGGAGGACACCGAGTGGGAGCGCTACGGCACCGGCAACAATCCGAAGTGCGCGGACTGCATGGTTCACTGCGGATACGAACCGACCGCGATCAATGACGCCGTCGCGCATCCGCTGAAGGCACTCCGCACCAGCCTGCGCGGTCCGCGCATCGGCGGACCGCTGGCGCCGGAGCCGGCATTGCAGCACGCTTCGCGCAGTCAGCCCGACGGCGGCGCGCATGCGCGGGACGCGCACCGCCTGCCGAACTGACGCTCATGATCTGGATCGGACTGTCTCTGCTCGCCGCGTTGCTGTGGCTCGCACTGCTGGCGGCGCCATGGCGCCCCACCGCGACCGCCGAATGCCTCGACTCCGACGGCCGCACGAACGCCGATCTCGGCGACGTCACGGTGCTGATTCCGGCGCGCGACGAAGCAGACTCCATCGACCGCGCGCTGCAATCGGTACGCGCGCAGGGCGACCATATCGCAGCGATCGTGGTCGACGACCAGTCGCGCGACGGCACCGCGGCGGCAGCGCTAGCCGCGATGCCGGGCGCGCACGTGATCGCCGGCACGCCGACACCACGCGGCTGGGCCGGCAAGGTGTGGGCGCTGGAACAGGGACGCTCGACCGTCGCCACGCCGTACACGCTGCTGATGGATGCCGACATCGAGCTCGCGCCCGGTATCGTCGCAACGCTGCGCCATAGGATGCAGCGCGATGACATCACGTTCCTGTCGCTGATGCCGGCGCTCGAGATGACAGGCTTCTGGGAGAAGCTGCTGCTGCCGGCGTTCGTGTATTTTTTCAAGCTGATGTATCCGTTCCGGCTCGCCAGCGATCCGATGGTTCCGCAGATCGCCGCGGCCGCCGGCGGCTGCATCATGCTGGAGACTGCCGTGCTCGACCGCATCGGCGGCTTCGTCGCGCTGCGCGGCGCGCTGATCGACGATTGCACATTGGCGGCACGCGTCAAGCGGCTGAAATGCAAAACCTGGATCGGCCTCACGCATTCCGTTACCAGCATCCGGCGCTACCGGGATTTCAGCGACATCGCGAACATGGTTGCGCGCTCCGCCTATACCCAGCTCGGCTACTCGACGATCATGCTGCTGATCACGACCGGCATCATGATACTGACGTTCTGCGTACCGATCGCGGCACTGGTGCTGGGACCGGGAACGGCGCAGGCGCTGGCGGCGGTGGCGCTGGCGGCGATGTTCGCCAGCTATGTACCGACCATCCTGTTCTATCGCCTGTCCGGCATGTGGGTGCCGACGCTGCCGCTGGCAGGCGTCATTTATCTGGCGTTGACGTGGCTGTCCGCGAGCCGCTACTGGCGCGGCAGCCGTGCCCAATGGAAGGGCCGGCATTACGAGCGCCAGCATGCGTGAGTGGAGGTTCTGACGATGGGCAAAGCGCTTCCGGTATGGGATACGGCCATCGGTGACGCATCGCACGACGACGAGGCGGTGCTGGCACGGCTGCTGCGGGACGTTTCGCGCACCTTCGCGCTCACCATTCCGCAGCTGCCGCTACCGCTGCGCCGGGTCGTCGGCAACGCCTACCTGCTGTGCCGCATTGCCGATACCATTGAAGACGCGGCTGCACTGTCCGCCGACGACAACCGGCGCCTGTCGCTGGCGTTTTCCGAGGTGGTCGCCGGCCGCGCCGATGCGCAGGCATTCGCCGCGCGGCTGCTGCCGCTGCTGGCGCCCGGCGCGACGGCAGCCGAGCGCGAGCTGGTGCACGAAACACCGCGCGTCATCCGCGAATTGCGCAGCTTCACGCCGGCGCAGCAGGCCACGCTGGCACGCTGCGTCGCGATCATGGCCGACGGCATGGCCGCGTTCCAGGCCACCGCGAGCACCGACGGACTGCAGGACATGCCGGGCCTCGACCGTTACTGCTACGTCGTCGCCGGTTGCGTCGGTGAAATGCTCACCGAGCTGTTTTGCGGCTATTCGACTCAAATCGACCGTCACCGCGACACGCTGATGACGCTGTCGGTATCATTCGGCCAGGCGCTGCAGATGACCAACGTGCTGAAGGACGTCTGGGAAGACCGTGCGCGCGGCGCCTGCTGGCTGCCGCGGGACATCTTTCGCGACTGCGGCTTCGATCTGTCGCAGCTGCGCGCGGATCATTACGACGAACGTTTCGGCAACGGCATGCGCGTCCTGATCGCGATCGCGCATGCCCATCTGCGTGACGCACTTGCCTACACGCTGCTGATCCCGCCGCAGGAGCGCGGCATCCGCCGCTTCTGCTTCTGGGCGCTGGGCATGGCGGCGCTGACGCTGCGCAAGCTCAACCACAATCTCGACTATCATTCGGGCAGCGCGGTGAAGATTTCGCGCCGCAGCGTCAAGAGCGTGATCGCGGCGACCGAGCTGGCACTGTCGGGCCGCTGGTTTGCCCGCCGGCTGTTCGATCTGGCGACCGCACCGCTGCCGGCACCGCGCGTCGTGACCGCGGCGCCGGCCGGCGCGCAGGGGCGCCAGGCTGCAGCCGATCCCCTCTCCGTTGCAGACAGGTGATTATGCGCGACTCGACACTGAACCTGCGCGCACGCTTCAACTACCGATTTCTGAAGGGTGACAAGACCGCGCCTGCGCCGCAGCAGCAGGCTTCCGCGGCGCGCCTGAAACCCATCGCCGACGAGCGCCTGGCGCGCGCCGTTGCCAGTGCGCGCGACGCGCTGCTCGCCGTGCAGCAACCTGCCGGTCACTGGTGTTTCGAACTGGAAGCGGACTGCACGATACCGGCCGAGTACATCCTGATGATGCACTTCCTCGGCGAGATCGACGATCGCATTCAAAAACGCATCGCGACCTATCTGCGCGCGCATCAGGAAGATCACGGCGGCTGGCCGCTGTATCCCGGCGGCGGGTTCGACCTGAGCTGTTCGGTCAAGGCCTACTATGCGCTCAAGCTCGGCGGCGACGATTCCGACGCGCCGCACATGGCGCGCGCGCGGGCGGCGATCCTGGCGCACGGCGGCGCGGCGCGCTGCAACGTGTTCACCCGCATCACGCTGGCACTGTTCGGACAGATTCCGTGGCACGGCGTGCCGCTGGTGCCGGTGGAGATCATGCTGCTGCCGCGCTGGTTTCCGTTCCATCTGAGCAAGGTTTCATATTGGTCGCGCACCGTGATGGTGCCGCTGTCGGTGCTGTGCAGCCTGAAGGCGCGCGCCCGCAATCCGCGACGCGTCCACGTTCGCGAACTGTTCGCGGTGGCGCCGGAAGCGGAACCGTATCGTTTTCCGGCGCGCTCGCTGCTCAATCGCGCGCTGACCGCCGGCGACCGCCTTGCAAAATTCCTCGAGCCGGGGCCGGACACCCGTCTGCGGCGGTGGGCGATGGCGTGTGCCGAGCGCTGGATCGTCGAGCGGCTCAATGGCGAGGACGGACTGGGCGCGATTTTTCCGGCGATGGTCAACGCGCTGGAAGCACTGACGCTGCTCGGCTATCCGCCGCACCACGAATGGCGCGCAACCGCCAAACGCGCACTCGAAAAGCTGCTGGTGATCGACGGCGAGTCCGCCTACTGCCAGCCCTGCACGTCTCCGGTATGGGATACCGCGCTCGCCTGCCTGGCGCTGCACGAAGCGAATGGCCGCAGCGACAGCGCGCCGCTGCGCCGCGCGCTCGACTGGCTGGCGGAGCGGCAGCTGCTCGACGCGCCCGGCGACTGGCGTCAGCGCAGCCCGCGGCTGGCGGGCGGCGGCTGGGCGTTCCAGTACGCGAACGACTATTATCCGGACACCGATGACACCGCGGTGGTGGCATGGGCGATGCACCAGATCGACGCCGCCCGCTACGACACGGCCATTGCGCGCGCGGCAAAATGGCTGCGCGGCATGCAGTCGAAGAACGGCGGCTTCGCCGCCTTCGATGCCGATAACACGCATTATTATCTGAACGAAATTCCGTTTGCCGATCACGGCGCGCTGCTCGATCCGCCAACCAGCGACGTGACCGCCCGCTGCATCACCTTCCTGTCGCTGCTGGGACAGCCGCGCTACCGGCGCACGCTGCGGCGCGCGCTCGCCTTCCTGCGCCACGAGCAGGAAGCGCACGGCGGCTGGTTCGGACGCTGGGGCACGAACTACATTTACGGCACCTGGTCGGTGCTGACGGCGTTGTCCGCCGCCGGCATTGCGCCCGACACGCCGTCGGTGCAGCACGCCGCCGCGTGGCTGCGTCAGATGCAGCACGTCGATGGCGGCTGGGGCGAAAGCAACGACACCTATTTCGATCCCGAACGCGCCGGCGGCGGCGAAGAAAGCACGCCGTTCCAGACCGCGTGGGCGATGCTCGGCCTGATGGCGGCCGGGGAACCGGCGGACAGCGGCGCGTTGCGGCGCGGCGCGGCATTTCTGCTGCGCACCCAGCAGGCCGACGGCCTGTGGAAACATCGTGCGTTCACCTGCCCCGGGTTTCCACGGGTGTTCTATCTGAAGTATCACGGCTACAACAAGTACTTTCCACTGTGGGCGCTCGCCCGCTACCAGAACCTGACAAAGGGGTGACGCATGGTGCGCGCCGGCATCGTCGCTGCGCTCCATGCCGAGGCCCGCAGTCTCGGGTGCGGCTCCCGCCGCACGGCCCCCGCCACGACGGCAGGCGGCTGTCTGATACGAATTTCCGGCATCGGCCACGACAACGCCCGGAGTGCGGCGCAGACGCTGATTGACGCGGGCGCCGCGGCGCTGGTGTCATGGGGTTACTGCGGCGGCCTCGATCCGCGCCTGGCGTGCGGCACGCTGGTGCTGCCGGACATGGTGATCGCGGCCGACGGCACCATCTTCTACACCGATCCCGCATGGCGCGCACGGCTGCAGCGTCTGCTGGCCGGCCGCGTCGCGATCAGCGGCGGCAGCCTCGCCGAAAGCACCGAGCCCGTTGCCGACGTGCGCCGCAAACAAGCGCTGTTCGAACGCCGTGGCGCCGTCGCGGTGGACATGGAAAGCGCCGCCGTCGCCGGCGTTGCCACGCGTGCCGGCCTGCCGTTTGTCGCAATCCGCGCCGTGGTCGACGTCGCGCGCCACGGTCTGCCGCGGCGGGTGCTGCGCGCGGTCGACAGCCGCGGCAACGTGCGCCCGGCGCGCATGGCCGCAGCGCTGGCCGCCTCCCCGCACGAATGGCCCGGCGTTTTCCGCACCGCGCGCGATGCACGCACTGCCCGCCGCACACTGAGCCGGGTGCGCATGGTAACGGGCGCACGGCTTGCATTCAACGACGCGGCGGTTCGCCATCGGGCGCTGGCGGAGGCGACATGATGGCGCTGGTGACAGGCGCGTCGGGCTTCGTCGGCTCCGCGGTCGCCCGCCGTCTGATCGATGCCGGCCACCAGGTGCGGGCGCTGCTGCGCCCCGCATCCAGCCGCCGCAACGTTGACGGACTGCCGCTCGATATCGCGCTCGGAGACCTGACCGATCGCGCATCGCTGGAGCGCGCGCTGAACGGCTGTGACGCGCTGTTTCACGTCGCCGCCGATTATCGCCTGTGGATACGCGGCGATCCGGACGCGCTCTATCGCGCCAACGTCGACGGCACCGACAACGTGATGCAGGCCGCGGCCGCGGCCGGCGTGTCGCGCATCGTTTATACCAGCAGCATCGCGACGCTGAATCCGGGGGCCGGCGGCACGCCCGGCACAGAAGACACGCCGGCTGCGCTGGACGACATGATCGGCCATTACAAGCGCTCCAAATGGCAGGCCGAAATGCGCGTGCGCCAGCTGGCGCTCGAAAACCGGCTGCCGGTGGTGATCGTCAATCCGTCGGCGCCGGTCGGCCCACGCGACGTGAAGCCCACGCCGACCGGCCGCATGATCCTCGATGCCGCGCTCGGACGCATGCCGGGTTATATCGACACCGGACTCAACCTGGTGCACGTGGACGACGTCGCCGACGGCCACCTGCTGGCGTATCAGCACGGCCGTATCGGCGAACGCTACATCCTCGGCGGACAGAACCTGTCATTGCGCGAAATCCTGAGCGCAATCGCCCGCCTGTGCGGCCGGCGCCCGCCATCAATCCGCATCCCGCACCACCTGCTGCTGCCAATCGCGCATGTGTCCGAAATCTGGGCGCGGCTGTCCAACAGCGAGCCGCGCGTTCCGCTCGACGGCGTGCGAATGGCGCGCAAGCACATGTACTTTTCATCCGAGAAGGCGCGACGCGAGCTCGGCTACCGCGCACGGCCGGTCGAAACGGCGCTCACGGACGCGCTTTCCTGGTTCCGCACCAACGGTTATCTGAAGGAGTAGCAGATGGCCGAAAAACTGAATTCCGCCATACTCGATGACAGCGTCTCCGACGCACGCCGCACCGCGCAGTCGCCGTCGGATGCGGCGCCGGATTCGCGCGCGGGGCGCCTGCTCGCGCGCAGTCTCGGCACGGCGATCGCCGCCGTCGTCGCGCTGCGCTATCGCGTCGAAGCCCAGGGACTGGAAACCGTCAGCGCCGCGCCCGGCACCCTGCTGCTCGTTACCCACCGCCGCGACGCTGACGTGCCGATCATCGGCAACCTGATCGCGCACGCGCCGGCGATGAAAGCAGCCGACCGGGTGCCGCACTTCGTCGCCCGCGAAGATCTGTTCCACAGTGGACTGCTGTGGGAATATACCGAACACTGGCCGACGCTGGTTCGCGAAGCCCTGTCGCTGATCAATCTGCTGCCGGTCATGCGCGTACTGCACGCCCATCCGATGCGGCGCGTTCCGGAGCGCAGCGTGCGCGAAGTGCTGAGCGACGTCCTCGCAACGTGCGGCAACCTGCCGCTGCACCAGGTGCTCAAGGCAGTGTGGGTCGAGCGCTTCATGCGGCTCGCGCCGCCGCGTGCCGCCCCCCTTACCACGGCACAGGCGCTCGCGCGCCGCTATGGTGCGCTGCTGCGCCTGCCGCACGGCTTTCGCAAGCTGACGCACGCGTGCTTCATCGCACTCGAGCCGCGCGAGCGCGCGATCATTGCCGCGCATCTGCAATGCTTCGTCGACCTGATCAACCGCGGTGCGGTGCTGCTGCTGGAACCGGAAGGCGCGGTGTCGCGGGACGGACATTTCGGCCGCTTGCGGAGCGCCCTGCACACGCTGATCAGCCAGCCGTCGATCGACACCCGCGTCCAGCCGATCGGCATCAGCTACGATTTCATGTCACCTGGCAGGACGCCGGTCTTCGTCGCGGTGGGACCGTTGCTGCACGGCGTGAAGCACCTCGGACACCATGCAGCGTGCGCGAAGGTGAAAGCGGCGCTGCTGGCGCAATCGACGATAACCGCCACGCATCTCGGCAGCCGCCTGCTGCACCTGCATGCCGGCGAGCGGCTGTGCGCGACCGACATCAGCCGCTTTCTGCGACAGGGTGCCGCGCACTGCGCCGCCGCCGGCGTGCGTGTCGATCGCCGCCTGCTTGACCCCCACGCCACTGCGGCCCGCACGCGCGCATTCATCGATTACTGCGTGCGCTGCGAGCTGCTCGCGGCAGACGGCCGCGGCCGGTTCATCGTCTGCCGTGACGGCACGGGACTGCGCCGCCGCCGCGCCGACCCGCGCCACGCGCCTGCGCACGCCAATAACGAACTGACCGAAATCGTCGCTGCTCATCCCGGATTGCTCGAACGTATCGCGCGCTGAGCATGCACCTACGGTGGTTGAAACCGCTGCTCCGGCCGCGCTTCGTATTTCCGGCCATCGCGACGGCGGCGCTGTTGCTGTTCGCGTTCAGCGTCGCCGGCTTGTCCGAAGTGATGACCAGCATTCATCACCTGACGCCGGTGGCCATTGCGCGATCGCTCGGCCTGGCAGCGGCCTACCTGCTGGTGAAGGGTGCGACGTGGCGCTTCCTGCTGACCCGCCTCGGCATCCGCATCGACTGGCGGCGCCTGGCGCTGGCATTCCTGATCGGCGAATCGTGCATTCCGATCCCGTCCGGCATCTATATCGAAAACTACGTGCTGCGCCGTATCGGCGCTGCCGGGTTCGCGACCTCCGCCGCTGCCACCACCGTCATGCTGGCACTCGAAGCGATGGTGGTTTTCGCGACGCTGGTGATATTTCCGGTACCGACACTGGTGTGGCTGCGCCCGATCATTCTGGCGACGGGATTCGTGATCGCCGCTTTGTGGGCGATACTCACGCACATCCGGCTGCGGCGCGATCCGCAACGGAGTTCGATACGCCACTCCGCCATCAGCGTGCTGCGCCAGGCCGCCGGCGACCTGTTCGACGGACTGCGCGCGCTCGCCAGGCCCGGCATACTGCTGGCGTGCGGGGCGGCTGCCGCCATTTATCTGCTGATTGTCGTACTGTCCTTCCTGAACATTGCGCGCGGTGTCGGCGCCGCCGAATTGACGCTGCTGCAGGCGCTCACCATCTATTTTTTTTCGCTGGCGGCAATGTTTCTGTTCAGCGGCGTGGTCAGCCAGTTCGGCGTGGTGGAAGTCGTCGGCATGAGCGCCGCCGAAGCGTGGGGCTACAGCCCGAGTGCCGGCCTGGCGATGCTGCTCGGATTCCGGCTGGTGTGGATGCTGTCGATCTGGCTCATCGCCATCGTGGCGGCAATTGCGCTGCACCGCAATTTCCGCCCGTCAGCGGCAGACGGCATTCAAAAAATTTCGCACTGACTCCCGCGTCGGCGCAAACGGCGGCAGGCCGCGATAACCTTCCGCCAGCGCGGCGTCGCGCCCCAGCACGAGCTCGGACTGGACCACGCCCCGGAAGTGCCCGCGACGCTCGTGGTAGGCGGCGAGATACTCCTGTTCACTCTGTCCGCGCGTCGGCACCAGCAGCGCGCGTTTGCCGAGTTCGGCCAGTTCCATCATCGTCGTGTAACCGGAGCGCGACACGATGAGCCGCGCGCGGTTCATCATCTCCTGTTGCTGCGCCCGGTCCATGAACTGGTGAATCGCGATGCGGCCGTCATCCTTCACCGCAGCCGCGGCATCGGGGCGGCCCAGCGCCACCACGATGCGGCCCGGCAGGTCACACACCTGCACCAGCACCAGTTTCTCGAAAATCGTGCGCTGCGGCTCGGCGCCCGATACGCTGATGAAGTAATCGATGTCCGGCTCTGCACTGCGGCGCTCGATGCTCGACAAAATGCCGATATATTCGAGCCGGTCGCCCCATTCGCACGCCACGTCATGGCACAGGTCGCCGGCCAGCCCGTTGTCGCGCCGGTCCGGTATCAGGATTTTCGTCGCGCCGCCGAGTATTTTCTTCTGGAACCATTCGACCATTTTCTCGAGGCCGCGCGGACGCCCCGGAATGATCTGGCGCAATGAATGATTGATGTAGAAGCTCGGCACATCGCGCGAGCACACGCCGTAGCGGCTGTCCGACACCACGCGCTCGAAATGGCGCTCGCGGCACAGCTTTTCGACGATGCGGCGCTCGCGGCGAAAGGTTGCGAACACCTGGGGCAGCGCTAGGCTCATGCGGATGTAGAACCACGGTGCCCAGCGGCTCAGCGGTTTCGGGATGTCGCGCAGCTCGATGAATTCACAGTCGCTGTTGAGCTCCTGCTGCAGCAGTGCCAGCGCCCGTCCCGCCGAAATCACCGTCACCGCATGCCCCGCGGCCAGCGCGCCGCGGATCAGCACCAGGTCGCGCGTGGCGTGGCCGAGCCCCCAGTCGTGGACGGCAAACAGGATGTTGAGCCGGCTCATCTATCGCCTCGTCATTTCGAACGCCGGGCGCCGCACCGGCAGGCCGCCCCGCCAGAAGCACGCATCGTGCGGGGCACCGCCGCCGTCGCCGCCGCGTCAGGCACGCCCGCTGTCCGCATCACGGATCGCATCCGGCTCCAGCAGCAGCGGTGCATCATAGTCCGGCGGCGGGACACGCAGAATGAAACCCGGGATCATCGTGTTGATCACCGTGTAAACGATCAGCCCTCCGAAAATCGCGTTCGAAACCTGATAGCGGTCGCGCAGGATTTCGGCCAGCACCAGCGTAAACACCAGCGTCGGCAGCAGCGAGAGCGCGACCGGCAGACTCCTGGAGAAGGGCTCCCGCAGCGAAATGCGGCGATGCACGGTAGTGAACAGCAGCCGCAGCGGGATCATGATGACGACGAACAGCACGCCCCAGAGCAGTGCCCGGGCATCGAAATCGCTCGCCTTCAGATTGACGCCGGCGCTGAAAAAATAAAACGGGATGGAAAAGGATGCGAAATCCTCGACGGTGTGCATCATCTTGTCCGACGACATGCGCGGGACGAAGCGGCGGAACTGCTGGGCGGCGACTCCGACCACGAACGCGCCGACCAGATAGTACACGCCCAGTTTCTGGGTTGCATACGCGGCAAGCAGCGCCAGCATCACCAGCAACGCAAACTCGGAACGCGGTGCGTGCGGGATGATCCAGCGGGCAAAAAAATAAAACAGCAGCGGCATCGCGACCACGATGGCGAGCAGTTCAACGGTCGAAATCAGAAAATGCTCCGGTGTCGTCGATTGCAGCACGATAAACAACACGAGCAGCGCCAGCAGTTCGGTGGCGATCGACTTCGATTTCACCCAGAACTGCTGTTGTTCGTCGAGCCCGAAATTTTTGATCGAACTCAGGATGAAGCCGTTGGACGGCGTCAGCAGCGCCAGCGCCACCAGCGCCGCAGGCTGCCACGCCACGCCGGCGATCTGCATCCCGGCATACGTCACCACAGCGAGACCGAGCAGCCGGATCAGCGCATATTCGATCAACACCCGTCCCTCGCTGCGCAATTCCTTGAAATCCACTTCCAGGCCCGCGAGCAGGAACAGCGCCACAATGCCGAAATTCGACAGCAGATGGATCGTGGCATCGTCGGTGAACATGCCGTAGCCCATGCCGGCGGCGGCCCCCAGTCCGAGATTGGTAATCGCCGTCGGAATGCCGAAACGCTGGATCATCCGCGGCACCACGAACAGCACCAGCAGCAGGACGATGTACAGAAGCTCTTCGGACATGGGGTTTACGGCACCCGTGTGCGGAGGGCGGATGCCATCCGGCTATCGTGGCCGATCGCGGTCGACATCCACCCAGCAATTCGGCGTTTCGTAGAGACGCAGCCGCTCCAGGCGCAGTTGATTGCCGTAGACGTCATGATAGGCATGATCGAGGATTCCGAACGCGGTCGATGCCAGGTTCTCGGCCGTCGTGGTGTGCTCGAGCACGACGGTCTTGTGGCCGGGAATGGAATTCAGGAATTCCAGCAGCGCTGTGTCGCCGCGATGCACCAGGAATGCGTGGTCCCATTTGTCCACCAGTACCCTGCCGGCAATTGCGCGCACGTCGGCAAAGTCCATCACCATGCCGTCCTCCGGCGCCCCCTGCCGGCGAATGATGCTTCCCGACAACGTGATTTCAATCGCGTAGCGATGGCCATGCAGATGCCGGCACTGGCTGCGGTGATCCTGAATACGATGGCCGGCGTCGAATTCCAGCCGCCTGGTGATGAGCATTGAATAATGGGTGCAGGAAGAAAAGTTCGGAAGCCATTATACCTGCACCGTGGCACGCTTCCGGTTCGCAGACGAAGGCGCCGCCGCTGGCGAACGGAACCGGCATCGCAACCGGCGACTTCCCGTATGCCGAAACAGCCGACGGTGTCCGGCCTGACATGCTGCACCGTCACCGCACCCGGATCAGTTCTTCTTGCGCGCGCGCACCGTTTTCTTGAGATCTTTGTAGAGACCGGGGTTGCGTTCTTTCAAATGCGCGGCGATCTCGATGTCGTCGCCTCTCACGCGGCCGAGATCGACTTTCTCGACGTGAACCAGCCGCAACAGCTCGCGCACGGGCTTCGGCATGCTGCGGCCGCTCTCGTAGCGGGAACCGCCGCTTTGGGTGACGCCGATCCGCGACCAGAACTCTTGCTGGTTAAGACCGAGCCGGCGCCGGATCTCGCGGGGATTCTCAATTCTTTCAAAAGGTTTCATCTGGCTTGCCTGTTCGTTCGTTGGACGGACGGTGACTATCGCATTGACATAATAAATGCCA
>JBDZVW010000230.1:4484-4848 GCA_040255885.1 Betaproteobacteria bacterium | reverse complement strand
TCCTTCAATTGCGGAAGCTTCAATGTGCGCCACGGCAGAAGCCCCAGTAAAGTACGGCATCGGCTGCCGCGGTAATCGTCCCGGATCGTGATCACTCCGTCGCCGTTGGCGTCAGGGCAGGGCAGCTCGCCGGGCCGGTTGGCGTCGCTGGCGGCGTAGCCGATCAACGCAGCCTTGGCCAGTGCCAGCGCATGGAAGGTCCGCTGTTCCAGAACCCGCCTGGCTTGCTGCGGATCGGCGGCATGAATCAGCCATGAGCTGGCAAGGCCGGCAATGCACAAGACCAGCGCAATGATCGCCTGCCCGCGCTGCCGCCTCGCGGCCGCGCCTGATCCGAAAATCTTCGCAGCTGAATGCATCGTCC
>JBDZVW010000230.1:0-4474 GCA_040255885.1 Betaproteobacteria bacterium | reverse complement strand
GCAAAAAAGTTCTTTCGGGCGCCATGCCCGAAAAGACTTCAGGGACGATTGGGTTAGCGGCTGCCGCGGCGTGGACCGCCTGCGGCCGGTTCAGCGGATATTGTTGTTTACCCGTTGCGCGAGCTGAATGCGCGGGGACGTTACGGGTATCGGATCAATACTTATTTGATGTTCCGAGCGACGGATATTACAGGAAATATGTGTGATGTAAAACGCGGAAAGACGAAAATTAATGTAAGCGTTTTTACGTGAGCAGCGAAACCGTCATTAAAAATTGCTTGCATGATCGCGTCGTCTATTACATATTTCAATGCAGTGGCTGCTGTTAACAGTAAGGTCATTATGCCTTACCATCGACGGCATATATTGAATTGATGAGGAAGATCATGACGGCCTTGAAAGTTACAGTCAAGGGCCAGGTAACCCTGCGGCGTGACGTCCTGCAGCATCTCGGGGTTGCGCCAGGCGAGAAAATTACCGTCGACAAACTTCCGAATGGCCGCATCGAAGTGAGGGCTGTCGAGGAGAGCCACGATATCTCGTCAGCCTACGGAGTTCTGGCGCGCAAGAACAGGCGTCACATCAAGCTGTCGCTCGAAGAAATCAATGCGATCGCGGCGAAAGGCTGGAAGCGCAGGAAATGAAGGTCATCGCCGATACCAATGTTCTGATGCGATTCATTATGCAGGACGATGAGAAACAGTCCGCTACGGTAGCTCGGATTTTAACGTATGTCGACGTGGTGGCCATTTCGTTGCCTGCGTTATGCGAGATCATCTAAGTGTTGTTGCGTGGCTGCAAGATGAGTCCCGACGATGTTGGCAATACGCTCCGCTATCTCACTACGGTAATTGTCCCGCGGCTACCATTCGGTTGAACAACGTATACGGCGAAATCCAACTCAGCATGTCATCATATTCGCAGAATGGCAGTCCAGGGGCGGTATCGCTGCACACATTTTGAACTGCAGAGATCGGGCGGCTGACAAACGTTGTTCCGCCCGTAGCTATGGCGTTGGTGATTTCGTCTTTGTTGGCCGATGGAATTGATGCTCTCGGATTTCCGGATCCAGAAGTTGCGCCGTATCCGTTTTTACCGTAGGAAATAATGACCGCTGCAACTGTGGTTGCGATGGGTTGCCACGTCTTCGTTTTGGCATCTCTGCCTTCAATTGTGATATTCCCACTTTGACAAAGCCCTAAGTGGCCATTGCCTGACACACATGGATTGACTGGAGTGTCAGTAAAGTTGGGACTTACTTGATAGCCGAGAATGTCATCCCATGCATCGGTTTTCGGCATATTCAATGTCACCCAAGGGAGAAAACCGCGATAATTTCCATTTTTGCAAGTTCCTGGAGAGCCTGGAGGGATTGAATCGGCAATGCCATCTCCGTCTATGTCCGGGCAAGGAAGATACCCCTTCTGAAGGGCAAATCCAATCAGAGCTTCGTTGATTTGATCCAATGTTTGCTGAGTTTCGGTGACGTTCTTTTGTGCAATCTGTGCACCGAGAGGGACTAATACCGCGCCTAAAAGTAGAGTAATGATCACGATGACTATCGCCATCTCTACCAGGCTGAAACCGCCGACCCGGTGATTGCGCATAAGATATTTCGCTGGAAGCCAGCAGCTATTCATGGCTGTTAACGACAAACGCTGCCCGATGAATCGATGGTGCACGTCGTTAAAATCGACGAATCAGAAGCAAGAAAATGTATTGTGACGCTAGACTGCGAATCGTTTACGGCATAATCAGTCGTGCTACTGTCCAGCCAACCCGGGTGCCAAGGCGAAGAATTCAAGTTGAGGTCGGAATACGGAACAAGGCCTGATAATGTTGGCGGTGTTGCCGTTACCGATTCTCCATCACTGCCCGCGTTCGCCGGCCATGGATACTTGCTACCGTTATTTTCGAAATACCATGTCAGTCCTGCAGACGGCGAAGAGTTTCCTACAATCTGCGCGAAGATATTTTTGTCTACTACTGCAAATAGGTCGCGCGGCGCGATGGCCAAAATCGTATCGTTGAAAATGTCGCTTCCTGGGCCAGTCGCGTAAATATTATCGCTATCTGCATTTTCACCGTCCAGATAATTCGTGACGGTATTCTGAGCCGATGTATCCCGTGTTTGCCCACCGAGAGCCGGTCCTGGCGAAAAAACTATCGCAATAATGCCGGTTGCTTTCGGGGCGCCCGAAATACTGTCAACGACGGCCAACTGCCCCAATGTGCTACTGGTGATTGACGAGCTGCCGTTCTGAAATGCTGCGGACAGCGCATACCACAGCCGCTCCCCGCTGCTGTCGCGTAAATCGGTTAATCCCAGCGTCTTCCACGGCAGCCGTCCGAGTAACGCGATACAAGGACCGCCGGATGGAGGATTGCTGTTGCCATCGTTGTCCGTATCAGGGCAGGGTAATGCTCCGAGTGGGCTGGCAACGGAAGCTGCATAGCCGATCAACGCCGCCTTCGCCTGCGCGAGTGCGTCGATCGTTTTCTGATTTTCAATCGCCGTCTGATTAACTGACTGCGTCATTGCATAAACAGTAACAAGAAGCGTGATCCCGAGAAGCGCCGTAATCGCGATCAGTGCCTGACCGCGCTGATGGCACAGCATCGGCAGTCGGTTATTTCGTGATCCCGCCGGCATCGTTCACGCCTTGGCCACGTGCCGGCGAGGCCGATGATTTCTGCGCGGCCGGTGCTGCCGTTTTATGCGGAGTGTTTGTTCCGGCAGCTGAATCTGTCGCTTCAGGCGACACAAGACTTCCCGACCACTCATACCCTTCCGTCACGTCGCCGGTCTGCGGATTCAGACTCTCGCCGACTTTGACTTTCACCTCGCGGTGCGATTCCGGCAGGCGCAGCGTGACATGCCCGCTGCCGCTGTGAAGGAGATCGACGCCAGCCGCCGGTTCACCGCCGCTGACCGGCTGGTTGTTGATCCATACCGTGGACTTGCCGTCGCTGCTGGTGACCACGCCGTTCACGGTGATGGTTTGCGGCAGCGGCGATTGTTGCGCTTCGGCGGCGGCGCCCAGGCGCTGGTGGCGTTCGCGCAGCGCATCGAGCTGCGTGCGCTGCGCCGGCGTGAAGAACAGCCGCCCCAGATCGTCGGCGGCGTGGGCGGTCACCGTGGCGGTGACGACAAGCGCGAACGCGAGCAGGAGTCTCATGATTGCTTGTCCGGTCCGTGTGCCGGTTCGGCGGTGATCCACGACAGTTCGCAGGTGGCACTCAGATTGGGCTGATAGCGCATGCTGCCGTCGCCAATGCGATCGACGTCGCAGCTGTCGATCAGGAACAGTCCGGCACCCTGCTGCTGCAGCAGGGCGAAAAACCGCAACAGGTCGCCGGCGTGGAGCAGTTTCATCTGCAATCGCATCGTCGAGCGGTAGAACGCGAGCTGTCCGGCTCCCGCCGGGCTGGACGTGTTGCCCGTCGAGCCCGGGGTGGCGCTGTACGGCTGGCGTACGCCGATCTGGTAATCGGCGCTGAACAACTGCGCGTCGTGGCTCGCCTGGCGCAGCGCGTCGATCCAGTTCAGCCGCTGTTCCTTGCCCACGAATCCCTTGCGGTAGAGTGCGGCGTAGCGGTCGCGATATTGAAGGATGATTTTCCGCTCATCATCCGATTTGCGCAGTTGCGCGCGGGCCGCACGCAGTTTTGCCTGCTGATCGGCGACGGCGCGCCGTGCGGTGACGAGTTCGCCCTTGGTGTAGGACACCAGAATGCTGCCTGCAACGATGATCGCGAGCAGTACGGCGAGCGGCAGCAGCAGGTTGCGGGTGGTATCGTTCATGCGCCCGCCTTGAGTGTGATCTGCACTTCGAATTCTGCGCGCGCCGAGCGTCCGCGCTCCTCCTGCATGTTGCCGGAGAGACTTTGCTGCGGGTCGAGATTGAGCGGCAGTTTCGTCACGCGCGCTTGCGCCACCGCAGGTTCGTCGCGCAGATGCTCGGCGAAGCGGTTGATTGCGTCGATTGCCTTGCGGTAATCGCCGTCGAACGATCGCACTTCGGCCTTGATCAAGGCCCGCTGCTGTTGCCCGGTCGCGGCTGCAGGAGCTGTGGTGGCGCGGCGGTTGGCCGCTTGTTTCTGATCGGTGCCATATTGCCAGTCGAGTCCATTGAGCCGGATCTGTGGCGTCGCATCGAGCGCGTGCCCGACGACGGCGAGGATGGCTTGCGGCGTGCGTCCGGCATGGGCGATGCGCTGCGCGGTCTCGACGGCATCACGCAGATTTTCGGGCGACGTCGGGGCGGCGGGGAACTGTTGCCTGATCGCTGCGTAGTGATTGTGTTCGACGCGCGTCTGCAGCGTCGCGTGCGCGGCATCCGCGTCCGCGTTGTAGACGCCGTAGAGATTGGCTCCCGACCAGCCCAGTGCCGCGACCGCGAACACCGCGGCCGCCGCGTAAATCGTCCGCCGCAGCAGGAACATGCGGTGGCGGGTGACCAACGGCCGCGGC
>JBDZVW010000229.1:0-4850 GCA_040255885.1 Betaproteobacteria bacterium | reverse complement strand
CGTGCATGTACGCCGGATCGGTCACGTACGCGTCGCGCACCAGAAACGCGCGTTTCGTGCATTCGACCAGCCCGTGCACGTATTCGAACGATTCCGGGTCGGCGATGCGCAGCCGCTCGTAGAGGCCGAGGATCATCAGCGTCGCCAGTCCCTGCGTCGGCGGCGTCATGTTGTACACGGTGCCGGTCGCAAGCCGTACCGACAGTGGCGTGACAATCTGCGCCTGATGGCGCGCCAGATCGTCGCCCGTTACCGGACTGCCGGCCGCGGCAAGATCGGCGGCGATCGCGAGCGCCAGCCGGCCGCGGTAGAAACTGTCGAAGCCGTCATGCGCGAGCTGGCGCAGCGTCGCGGCGAGCCGCGGCTGGCAAAACGGAACGCCGGCCGCGGGCGGCGCGCCGTCCGGCAGAAAGGTGTCGGCGAAGCCGGGCGCCGGTTCCAGTTCCGGGCGGCGTTCCGCGGTCAGCCGCCGCTGGCCGCCGCTCGGCGCGACGCCGTGATCCGCCCACCAGATCGCGTCTTCCAGCAGGCGCGCGGGGCTCATGCGCCCACCCCAGTTTTTTTTGCTGATTTCGAGCGCCGCCTGCCAGCCGGATAGCGTTCCGGCGACCGTGTTCGCGGCCAGCGGCCCGCGCGCCGGGATCGCGGCCAGCCCGTGGCCGCGGTAGAACGCTTCATTGACACCCGCGCCGGCGGCACCGCAGGCATCGATGCCGATCGGTTCCTGCTGCGGCGTGTGGATCACCCAGAAGCCGTCGCCGCCGATCGCATTCATGTGCGGATAGACAACCGCGATCGCCGCCGCCGCCGCGATCATGGCTTCGATCGCATTGCCGCCGTCGCGCAGCACCGCCAGTCCGGCTTGCGCCGCGAGATGGTGGGGAGCGGTGACGATGCCGCGCGCGGCGATGGACGTGTGGATCATTTTTTCTGTTTCCCGTCGGTCAACGTGGTTTCGAACTGCAATGCCTGATCCGGCATTATTCCCGTTCACCGCCGCTTTGCCGATGATGATTACGGCGGTCTTCGTATGTGTATTGTAAAGGCATGCGCGGCGAACGTGCGACGGCGCATATTCATCAGTCATCCCCGCGCCGGCCGCGCTTCCGATAAAATGTGCGCCGGATTCCCGTACGAGGCCACAAGATGATCAGACTGGCTATAGGGCTTTTGCTTGCCGTGACGGTTGGTGTCGCGCAGGCGGCGCAGGTATACCGCTGGACCGATGCCGCTGGCGGTGTGCATTATTCGAACACGCCGCCGCCGACCAGCGCCACCCACGTCGAACACAAGAATCTCGTCGGCAACACCATCGATACCAGCGAGCTGCCGTACGGCGTGCAGCAGACGGTGAAGAATTTTCCGGTGACGCTGTGGGTCAACAATTGCGGCAAAACCTGCGATGATGCGCGCGCGCTGCTTGCGAAGCGCGGCATTCCGTACACGGCGCACAACCCCGAGGATCCGAAGGAAATCGCAGCGTTCAAAAAGCTCACCGACGGGCGCATGGGATTGCCGGTACTGGTGATCGGCAACATGCAGACGCTCAACGGTTACCAGCCGTCGGCATGGAATCAGGCGCTCGACGCCGCCGGCTATCCGAAGGCAGGCGTATTGCCGACCGGCAAGGCCGCGGCGGCGGCGAAGCCGCGCTGAGCGTTCAGGCGGCGAGCTGTTCGGCCAACGCCGGCAGTGTTTCATCGCAGCGTGCGCTTACTTTCAATGACAGCAGCGCATCGGCGCGTGTGTCTCCGAGGTTGAGGGCCGCTACCGGGATGCCGCGTTCGGCCGCTGCCCGCACCAGCCGGAAGCCGGACCACACCATCAGTGACGAGCCGACCACCAGCACGCATCGCCGCCGGTGGCGCGCGCCAGCGCGGCGGCAGCGCGCCCGGGCGGCACCGCTTCGCCGAAGAACACGACGGCCGGCTTCACAATGCCGCCGCAGCGCGCGCACGCCGGAACGTCGAACGCCGCGAAATCCAGGTTTTCGAGATCGGCATCGCCGTCGGGCGCGATGTTCGCCGGCAGCATCGCCCACTGCGGATTGCGCGCCGCCAGCAGCGCCTGAAATTCGGCGCGTGGCAGGCTCGCGCCGCAATCCAGGCATTGCACCTGGTCCAGCCGCCCGTGAAGATCGACCACCGCGCGGCTGCCGGCACGCTGATGCAGGCCATCCACGTTCTGCGTGACAATGCCGTCGATGCGGCCCGCCGCTTGCAGCCGGGCGAGCGCGGCATGCGCGTCGTTGGGCTGCGCATCGGCGAAGCGCTCCCAGCCGGCAAGGCTGCGTGCCCAGTAGCGCGCGCGCGTCACCGCGTCACCGACGAATGCGGCAAACTGTACCGGCGGCTGGCGCAGCCAGCGGCCGGCATCGTCGCGATAGACCGGAATGCCGGACGCGGCGCTGCAGCCGGCACCGGTAAGCACCGTCACGCGCCGCCGGTCACCCAGCCATTCGGCGAGTCTCGCCGCGGCCGGATTCGGAACGAAGTCGCAATCAGCAGTCGGAAGCGGCAGTTGCATCGATTGTCAACATTGCATTGATTCACCGGAACGAACCCGGCCGCACACGCGAATATTCACGAGACAGGCTCCATAGGATAACGCCGCAATGGCCGCAAGCGAGCGCTACGTTCCGTTACTTGCCAGTGCTGATGGTTCATCATAAACTGAAATCCCGACAGGAACAGCCAAAAGGAGGAGTGCCATGGGCTATATGGACCGGAGGACTTTTCTGAAGCTGGCGGGCATCACCGGTGCCGCCGGCGTTGTCCGGATGCCGGGAATCATCCCGCGCGCGCACGCCGCCGGCACAGCCGACGCCGCCGGCATCATCACCGGCAAAAGCTCAAAGATGATCGTTCACAATGCGAAGCTGGGCGTGATGGAAACACCGCTCGACCTGCTGCGCGAACATCGTTTCACACCGCAGGACATCCTTTACAACCGCACGCATTTCCCGGTCGAAGGCGCCGGCAAATGGATGGCGACGACCGAACCGGCGTCGGCCGCAACGACGCAGGACTGGACGATCCTGGTGTCGGGCTTGGTGCAGCGGCCGAAGACCATCAGGGTCAGTGATCTCGAAAAAATGGATCACGTGAAGCGCATTTCGGTGATGCAATGCGCCGGCAACGGCCGCTCCTACTACTGGGCGAAAGCGAAGACGCCGGGCTCGGGATGGAAGCACGGCGGCATGGGGAACCTGACGTGGGAAGGCGTGCCGCTGATGCCGCTGCTGAAGAGTCTGGATACCAGCCCCGACAGCCGCGTGCGGTTTCTCACCGCGAACGGCAAGGACGTGCCGCCGGTAAAAGGCGGCGCCGACCTGATCAAGAGCTATCATCTGAGCGCACCGCAGCTCGACGACGCAATCCTCGCGGTGCGCATGAACGGCAAGCCGATTCCGACGATCCACGGCGGCCCGGTGCGCCTCATCATTCCAGGCTATTACGGCAACATGAACGTCAAGTGGCTGACCGACCTGATGTTCATGGATCATCCGACTCCGAGCGCGTTCATGCAGAAAACCTATCGCATGCCGCTGCGCATCGTCGAGCCCGGCAAGTTCACGACGCAGGACATGACGCAGGAAAACACGACGCCGACCTACGGCTTCGCGATCATGAGCGTGGTGTTTGCGCCGCTGATCGGCCAGACCGTCAAGGCCGGCGAGGTAGAGCTGAAGGGCGTGGCATGGAACGACGGCGTGGTGCCGTTGACTGAAGTCAGGGTGTCGCTCGACAAGGGCAATACCTGGATGAAAACCGAGATCGACGATGCCGACGGGCCGTATGCATGACATCACTGGACGAAAAGCGTGAAGCTCGATCCGGGCCAGCACGAGGTATGGGTGCGTGCGATCGATGCGTGGGGCCGCTCGCAGCCGCTCGACGGCCTGACGACGTGGAATCCCGGCGGCTGGGACTGGCACGGCGTCGATCGCGTGAATTTCCAGGTCTCTTGAAAATCGGAGGCAGAAGCGGTGAAACGCTGACCCGCCGGCCAATCATCGGATTGCGCCGGCGGCCGTCGGCCATCAGGCGGTACACGTTCGCTGCCGCGGCTCTGCTCGGCTTCACGGTCCCGTTCTGCACCGGCGCCGCCGCTGACGACATTCGGCTGCCGCAAGGTCCGGGTGTGAACGTCGTCTATGCGAAATGCCAGACCTGCCACAGTCTGCAATATGTGACCGATTCGAAGGGGCTGCTGCCGAACCAGTGGCGCTCCGTGATTGCCAGCATGAAGGATTACGGACTGACCGCCACCGATGAGGAAACGAAACGGATCCTGGCGTACCTGACCACCTACATGGGCCCGAATCCGCCGCCGGCAGCCAAGGCACCTGCGGAGACGCAGGGAGGCACGGCGGACGGCGCCACCGTGTTCGCGCAGAATTGCGCGAGCTGCCACGGTGCGAAAGGGACCGGGCAGCCTGGCTATTTTCCGCCGCTTGCCGGCAATCCCGATCTGTTGCAGGATACGCTGTTTCCGGTGATGGTGGTGCTGCACGGACTGAGCGGGCCGATAACAGTCAACGGCGACCATTACGACGGCGGCATGCCGCCGTTCGGCCATCTGTCCGATGCCGAGATCGCGGCAGTGGTCAATTTCGTGCGCGGCGCGTGGGGCAACAGTCCGGCGGGCACCACACCGGTCACGTCGGAAATGGTGGCGCAGCAGCGCAAGCATGACATGACGCCTGCTGACGTGCATCAGTATCGGTCCGGCATGAAGCATTGAAGCGGTCGCGGCGTCGCCCGGCCGGTCCGCATCAACAGCCCGATTTGCAAATTTCGAACACGCCGCAGCGCTGGCGGAGAAGCGTTTTTGCCGTTACATTCATA
>JBDZVW010000228.1:0-4855 GCA_040255885.1 Betaproteobacteria bacterium | reverse complement strand
GCGGCGCGAGGGTTATGAGCTGGCGGTGTCGCGGCCGCGGGTCGTCGTGCGTGAAATCGACGGCGTGCGGTGCGAGCCGTTCGAATTCCTTGCGGTCGACGTTGAGGACGCACATCAGGGTGCGGTGATGGAAGCATTGGGCGCACGCCGCGGCGAGCTGCAGGACATGCAGCCCGACGGTCGCGGCCGCGTGCATCTCGAATACCGTATCCCGGCGCGCGGACTGATCGGATTCCAGTCGGAATTCCTGACGATGACGCGCGGCACCGGCATCATCAGCCACGTGTTCGACGACTACGCGCCAATGAAATCCGACACGCCGACGCGCCGCAACGGCGCGCTGGTTTCGGCGGAAAACGGCGAGGTGGTGGCCTATGCGCTGTGGAAACTGCAGGAGCGCGGCCGCATGTTCGTCAGCCCCGGCGACCCGGTGTACGAAGGCATGATCATCGGTGTCCACTCGCGCGACAACGATCTGGTGGTGAATCCGATCAAGACCAAGCAGCTTACCAACATCCGTGCCGCCGGCAAGGACGAAGCCATCATGTTGACGCCGCCGATCCAGCTCACGCTTGAAAGTGCGATGGAATTCATCGCCGACGACGAGCTGGTCGAAATCACGCCACGATCGATCCGTGTCCGCAAACGTCTGTTGCAGGAGCATGATCGCAAGCGCGCGTCGCGCGCCGCGGCCTGATCGTTCGCGCCGCGTTTCCGGCTCAAGGCAACCGGCCGGCGCGTCGGCCGAAGCAACGCGATCGGCGTGAATCCGTTCAGCCCCCGCGACAGTCTCCGTTCCGGACTGCGAGCGCCCGTGCCGCCGCAGCCGCGCGCGGCGAAGACCGATGTCACCGTCGCGGTCCCCGCGCTGTTCGTGCTGCTGTGGAGCACCGGCTTCATCGGCGCCAAATTCGGCCTGCCGTACGCCGGCCCCTTCACCTTCCTGATACTGCGCTTCACGTTCGTCATCGCATTGATGCTGCCGGCAGCGCTGCTGCTGCGCGCGCGCTGGCCGCGGTCGGCGCGTGAATCGATCCATATCGCGATCGCCGGCATGCTGTTGCAGGGCGGCTATCTGGGCGGCGTGTTCGCCGCAATTGCGAACGGCATGCCGGCCGGCGTTGTCGCGCTCGTCGTGGGTCTGCAGCCGATTCTCACGGCACTGGCCGCGGCACCATTGCTGAAGGAACGCGTATCGATCCGTCAATGGTCGGGGCTCGCACTCGGATTCGGTGGCGTGGCACTGGTGGTGTCACAGAAGATTTCGCTGGACGGCCTCAGCACGGCCGGCATCACATATGCATTGCTCGGACTGTTCAGCATCACGGCAGGCACGCTGTATCAGAAACGCTTCTGCCCGTCGTTCGATTTGCGCACCGGAACCGTCATCCAGTTCGCCGCCGGGGCGCTGTTTCTGCTGCCGCTGGCATTGCTGACCGAAACGATGCACGTGCGATGGACCGGCGAATTCGTGTTCGCGCTGGCGTGGCTGGTGCTGGTGCTGTCCGTCGGCGCGCTGTCGCTGCTGTTCCGCCTGATCGAACGCGGCGAAGCGACGCGCGTATCCAGCCTGTTCTACCTGACGCCGCTGACCACGGCCGCAATGGCATGGCTCATTTTTGGCGAGACGTTGAACGTTCCGGGGCTGGCCGGCATGGCGATTGGCGTGGTCGGCGTCGCGCTGGTGGTACGGAAATAAAGCGCCGCTGTGGTAAATTGCGGTCACCATGACGCTGACCGAACTCCGCTACATCGTCGCCGTCGCGCAGGAACGTCATTTCGGGCGTGCCGCGGAGAAATGCTTCGTCAGCCAGCCGACGCTGTCGGTCGCCGTGCGCAAACTGGAAGACGAGCTCGGCGTGAAGCTGTTCGAGCGCAATGCGGGTGATGTAACGATCACGCCGGTCGGCGAGCGCATCGTGCAGCAGGCGCAGCGCGTCATCGAGGAAACGGCAGCGATCAGGCAGATTGCCGCCGCCGGCAGAGACCCGCTCGCAGGCGCGCTGCGGATGGGGGTGATCTATACCGTCGGCCCGTACCTGACGCCGCAGCTGATCCCGATCCTGCACCGGCGCGCACCGCGCATGCCGCTGCTGATCCAGGAAAACTTCACCGCGCAGCTCGCCGAAGCGCTGAAGAAAGGCGATGTCGACGTCATCGTTCTGTCGCTGCCGTTCGCGGAGCCGGGCATCATCACGCAGGCGTTATACGACGAGCCGTTCCGGGTGCTGGTTCCGGCCGATCACCCATGGGCGAAAAGGAAGCGCATTCCGGCAGCCGATCTGTGCCGCGAAAAATTGCTGCTGCTCTCCAGCGGCAACTGTTTCCGGGACCAGGTGCTGGAAGTCTGTCCGCAGGCAAACCGCATTGCGACCAATACCGTGCAGAAAAGCCTGGAAGGAACGTCACTCGAAACCATTCGCCAGATGGTCGCGTCCGGCGCCGGCATCACCGTGCTGCCGTCCACGGCCACCGACAGCCGCGCCGCACAGTCGCCGCTGATCGCGATACGCGAATTCGTCGCGCCGGTTCCGAGCCGGCGCATCGCGCTGGCGTGGCGCACCAGTTTCCCGCGACCGCAGGCAATCGAAGCCGTGCGCCAGGCCGTACTCGCCGCCAGGCTGCCCGGCGTCACGCTGCTGCCGAATGCCAGGCCGGTAAATGGATAACATGTCTGCTGATACGCCGACCAACGTCGTCGACTTCTGGTTCGGCAGGCCAGGTGATGCCGAATACGGATTGCCGCGCACAGCGTGGTTCGAAAAAGACGCCGGCTTCGACGCGGAAATTCGCGAGATTTTCGGCGGCCTGGTGGAAAACACGCTTGCCGATCCCGCACCGCTAGTTGCTGACGATGGCGTTTCGCTGCTCGGCCGCATCATCGTACTCGATCAGTTCACGCGCAACATCTACCGCGGTACCGCACGCGCGTTTGCGGGCGACGCGCAGGCACTGCGGCTCGCGATGCACGCGACCGGGGACGGCGCCGACCGGCAATTGCTGCCGGTTCAGCGCGTGTTCGTTTACCTGCCGTTCGAGCACTCCGAATCGATTACGATGCAGGAGCAGTCGGTCGCGCTGTTCCGCGCGCTTGCGCAATCGCATCCCGATCTGCCGTGGCTTGCGAATTACCTCGATTACGCTGAAAAGCACCATGCGGTCGTTGCGCGCTTCGGCCGTTTTCCTCACCGCAACGCAATGCTTGACAGGCCATCGACGCCGGAAGAAACGACGTTTCTGTCACAACCCGGTTCCACGTTCTGAAGCCGGTTCGCCGGAACTGGTAAAATGAAGTTTTTGTACACGTTCAATGGATCCCATCGTCATCATCGGCAGCGGGCTTGCCGGCTACAACACCGCACGCGAATTCCGCAAGCTCGACAAGGAAACGCCGCTCGTCATCATCACCGCGCATTCCGGACATTTTTATTCGAAACCGACATTGTCGAATGCGCTGGCGCAAGGCAAGACGCCCGAAACCATACCGATCAGCACGCCGGAACAGATGCGCACACAGGTCAATGCCGAAGTCCGCGCGCGCACCCACGTCACCGCGATCGAGCCACAGCATCACCGTATCCGGGTCGGCAACGAAACCGTCCCCTATTCAAAACTGGTGCTGGCATGGGGCGCCGATCCGATCCGCCTGACGCCGGCCGGCGACGCGGCGGACGCAGTGTTGTCGGTCAATAATCTGGACGACTACGCGCGTTTCCGCGCCGCGCTCGAAAGCGCAAAGCGCGTAGTGATACTTGGCGCCGGTCTGATCGGCTGCGAATTCGCGAACGACCTGGCGGCAAAGGGATTCAAGGTCAACGTCGTCGATCTCGCCGCCCAGCCGCTGCCGCGCCTGCTGCCGCCCGCCGGTGGCGCATTGCTGGCGGCGAAACTGTCGGCGCTCGGTATCGACTGGCACTTCAACACCAGTGTTACGCGCGTGGATCATGGCGACGGCGGCTTGCGAGTGCTGTTGTCAGACGGCACGGCGCTTGAAGCCGACGTCGTGCTGTCGGCGATCGGACTCAGGCCGCATACCGCGCTGGCGCAGGCGGCAGGCATCACGGTCAACCGCGGCATCGCCGTCGATCGCCAGCTCGCCACCAGCGCGCCCGACGTATTCGCGCTCGGCGATTGCGCGGAAGTGGACGGATTGATACTGCCGTTCGTGATGCCGATCGCACATGCCGCGCGCGCGCTCGGCGCAACGCTGGCCGGCACACCGACACCGCTGCGCTACCCGGCGATGCCGGTGCTGGTAAAAACCCCGGCCTGTCCGACGATCGTTGCGCCGCCGTTGAATGGCGCGGCGGGAGAATGGCAGATCACTGAAACCGACGGCGGCGTCAAGGCGTTGTACGTGGACGGCGACAATCAACTGCTGGGATTCGCGTTGAGCGGCAGTGCGACCGCCGAACGCGCGGCGCTGGTTGCGCGATTGCCCGCCGTGCTTCCCTGAACGAGTTCAGACGTCGGCAGACTCGTTACACGCTGAGATATCGCTGAAGCGTCTGCAGCTCGCTGCGCAACGCATCGGTTCTTCCCTCGTAAACCATGGTGCCGTTGCTGAGGATATAAGCGCGGTCGGCCAGCGCCAGGCAGGCATCGACGTTCTGCTCGACGATGATGATGGTCTGTCCGCCCCGCGCCAGCCTGTTCACCACCTGCGCCAGCAATTTCACGATGACCGGCGCCAATCCTTCAAACGGTTCGTCGAGCATCAGCAGCTTCGGCCTGCGGATCAGCGCCCGCGCTATCGTCAGCATCTGCTGTTCCCCGCCCGACAGATGCCGTCCGTTGGATTTCCGCCGTTCCCGAAGGCGGGGAAACGTCTGGTAAATCTCTTCCAGGGCTAATG
>JBDZVW010000009.1:7214-20312 GCA_040255885.1 Betaproteobacteria bacterium | reverse complement strand
GGCTGCCGGTGTAGAAATTGTCGACGCACAGCACCTCGGCGCCGTCGGCCAGCAGCCGCGCGCACAAATGCGATCCGAGAAAACCGGCACCGCCGGTTACCAGCACGCGATTCGGGTAGCCCAGTCTCATGGTCATCTCCTGAAGGCTCACGCCGTGACGCTCGCAAACGCGTCGAGCCAGTCATTGCAAAAGCGTTCGATTCCGAAGCGTTGCCGCGCGGTGCGCCGGGCGGCGTCTCCCCACTCGGCCGCGAGCCGCCGATCATTGAGCAGCTGCCGCATCGTCCGTACCAGCAGTTCCGGACGCGTGTCGACATAGCCGTTGACGCCGCTGCGGATCACCGTTGACAGTTCGGTCGTGGCAAGGCCAATGACCGGCATGCCGATCATCATCGCCTCGATCACCGCCAGCCCCAGGCTGGTGTAGCGGATCGGATTGAAGAAAAAGCGGTAGTGCGCGCAACGTGCGGCGAGCTCGGGATTCGGCACTTCGCCAAGGCCATGTTCCGCGTTGCCCATGCCGAACAGATCGAGCGGCACGCGCTCGCGCACGTAATCGAACACGTCCGGCCCCAGGCGCCGGCCGCGCCGGTAGAGATTGTTGACTGCCGTCACGCCTTTCGGCAGATCGCCGCAGTAGCGTGCGGGGCAGGGCAGTTGCACACCGTGCTCGATTACGGCAGTCGGTGTCGTGCCCGAATCCCACATCAGCGCATTGAACGGCGTCACGTGTACCAGCAGCGTGCCAGACGTCTGCACCCAGTGCCGGGTGTCGGTCGGATGCTGCTGTGGCGGATCGTGTTCGAGATAGACCGATGGCAGCGCGCGCTGTGCCGGCGACAGCAGCTCGACGCGATCATGTTCGTAATGATGGCGGCTTTGATACAGCACGCAATCGAAAGTAGTGCGCGGCACCACGTCGTAAGGCACTTCGTGCACATTGTCGCCCCACGGCAGCGCGCCAACCCTGCCGGCATAGCCCGGCGGATGGCCGGGCCGCGTGACCAGATAGAAATCGTGCGGCACCTGCGACAGATAATAGAGGTAGTTGCCGTGCACATGCCAGGTCAGGATGCGTAGGCGGGATCGACGGGTACGGGTCAGCATCATGCCGCCTTCGCCTGCCGCCTGGCGCTCGCACCCAATTGCAGATGTGCGGCATCGACCACTTGGCGCGGCGTGATTGCCGTTGCGCACGGATGCGCGATCGGACAGATTTCATGCATGCACGGCCGGCATCGCGGATACGCGGCGAGTGTGCGGTGCCGGCTGCGGTCCCGGGGCGCCCAGCGCCGGGCATCGCTGCCGCAAGCGATCACCACGCTGCGTGCGCCGACCGCAGCGGCGAGGTGCGATACGCCGGTATCGTTGCAGATCAGCAGGCGCGCGCATTTCAGCAGCACCGCGAGGCCGCCCAGCGACGTCGCGCCTGTCAGGTCGAGCGGCCGGCATGCACTCTTCAGGCGTACCGCGGCGGTCAGCGGCGCTTCAGCGGCCGTGCCGGTGAGCGCGATCTGCCAGTGTTCGGCCGCCAGTGCATCGGCGACCATCGCAAAACGCGCCGCAGGCCAGCGCCGCGACTGAAAGCGCGCGCCCGGATGCACACAAATCAGCCGCTCGGGATCGATGCCGTTGCGCGCGAACAGCCCGCTGCATTCGCTGTAATCTCCGGCATGCAGCGGAAACGGCACATGTCCGCACAGCGGCGGCGCGCCGAGAAAGTACATCAGCTGCGTCAGACGCTCCGCTTCGGCCAATGTATCGGGCCAGTGCATGAAGTGCCGCACATCGGTTTGCGGCGGGTGAATGCAGAAGCCGGCGTCACGGTGCGCACCGAGCATGGTGACGATTGCGTTCGAGCGTTCGCCGCTGCCATGCATTTGAATCGCGAGATCGAAACGCCGCGCACGTGCCGCGGCAAAGAACGCCGCACGCGTCTGCGGCGAGCTATCGGTCTGTTCCGGAAAGCCGGGGGCGCCCGGGAACACCAGAAAGTCGTCGATCAGAACGCCAAAACGCTCGGTGAAACGGCGCGCCCATGGCAGGCCGATCAGCGTGACGTGAGCGGCCGGAAGCGCGGCCCTGAGCGCCGCCAGCGCCGGCACACTGCACAGCATGTCGCCGAGCTGCAACGCGCGAAACACCGCGATCCGCGGCCGTGCCGGCAGCGTCTGCAGCAATCGTGGCGGCGCGTTCACAGGAACCTCACGCGGAACCGCAGTGCACCGCGTAGCCGCCAGAACACCGACAGCGGCGGAATCAGCAGCGACGTCCACACCATTTCGGCCACGTGCGCCGGCCGGCGCGACGTGTCGCGCAGACGCCGCGCGCAAAAGCAGCCGCTCAACAGCGCCCACACGCCGAGCGGCACGGCGGCGCCGGCGAATCCGTTGCGGTGACCGCCATATACCCCGGCCGCCAGGGCCGCAACGATGCCGTAATAGAGCCACGGCGGCTGCCGCGCAATGCGCGCGCGATAAAGTGCCGGGTGTTTTTTGTAGAGCAGCGCGTTGAAACGCGCCTTGCGCTGCTGGCCGATGCTGGCGCCCCAGCGCGCCGGGCGCACCGGGTGCTGCACCACCGCGTCGCCGGCACGCACAATGTGGGCGCCGGCTTCCAGCAGCGAAAATTGCAGATCGGAATCCTCGCGCCATGCGGCCGTAAAGCGCTCGTCGAAGCCGCCGACCTTTTCGAGCGCACGCCGGCGCACGAAACAATTCGCGGTCACGAATTCGGAGCGGGCGAGGCCGGCAGCATCACGCTCGTAATCGGTCGGCGCGGCGCACAGCGGCACCACCAGGCGGCCCGCGGCGGCGTCGGCACCACCGTGCAATGCCCGCTCGCCGGCCGCCAGCCAGTCCGCATCGGGCAGCGTGTCATCGTCGGTGAATGCGATGATCGCGCCGCGCGCCGCACGCCAGCCGGCATTGCGCGCAGCGGCCGGCCCCTGCGTCGCGGTTACCGGCAGATAACGGATGCGCGGTCCGTTACGGTGAATCGCACACAACGTTTCGACCACCGTGCGCGTCGCGGTGTCGGGGCCGTCATCGCAGACGATTACTTCATAGCGCTCTGCAGCGTAGCGCTGCGCCAGTACCGCGTCGAGACAGCGCCGCAGCAACCGCTGGCGCCGCCAGGTTGGAATCACGACCGAGATAATCGGCGCCGACGGTTTCACGCCGCCTCCTTTTCGACCAGAAACGGGCCGATCACCAGTGCATCCAGCGGCGACGTCCAGAACGACTCGAGCGCATCGCGCGGCGAGCACACCATCGGCTCACCGCGTGTGTTGAACGACGTGTTGACGAGTACCGGCACGCCGGTGCGGCGGTAGAACGCATCGAGCAAATCGTAGTACAGCGGATGCTGATGACGGTTGACGGTCTGGATGCGGGCGGTGCCGTCGACGTGGCGCACCGCCGGAATGCGCTCGGCACGGGCCGGCTCCACTTCGTACACGAACAGCATGAACGGCGACGGCCCGGCGCCGGTGAACCACTGCGCCGCATGCTCTTCCATCACCACCGGCGCGACCGGGCGGAAATCCTCGCGGTCCTTGATCTCGTTCAGCCGCGACTGCATGCCGGGGTCGATCGGCGACGCGAGAATCGAACGGCCGCCGAGCGCACGCGGTCCGAATTCGAGCCGGCCCTGAAACCAGCCGATAACCTTGCCGTCGGCCAGCATCGCGGCGGTCTGCTCCGCGACGTTGTTGAAACGGCGATAGCGCACTTTCGACCAGTCGAGAAACGCGCTGATCTGACTGTCGCGATAGGCCGGGCCCAGATACGCATGATCCATCCACCAGTCGCGCCGCCCGCGCACGCCGAAATCGGTCCACAGCGCAGCGCCCAGCGCGGTGCCGGCATCGCCGGCCGCCGGTTGTACCCAAACGCGTTCGAACGGACCATCGTCGCGGATACGCGCGTTCATCACACAGTTGAGTGCCACGCCGCCGGCCAGGCACAAGTTCTTCAACCCGGTCCGGCGATGCAACCACTGCACCATTTCGAGCACCGTGCGTTCCAGCGCCTGCTGCAGCGAATGCGCGATGTCGAAATGACGCTGCTCGAATGGCGCGCCGCGCGCCCGCGCCGGACCCAGCAGCCCGGGCAGCGCGCTGGTATCGACGGTGTACACGCCGTCGCCGCGATAGGCGAGAATGCGCTCGAAGGCGGCCGCATAAACTGGCTCGCCGTACGATGCGAGCGCCATCACCTTGTATTCGTCCGACGAATGCAGGAAGCCGAGATGCTGCGTCACCGCCTCGTACAGCAGCCCCAGTGAATGCGGCAATTCGATCTGCGCCAGCCGCCGGTAGGTGCTGTTACGGAACGCGCCATAGCTGGTGGTCACGCGTTCGCCGCGGCCGTCCATCGTCAGCACCGCGGTTTCTTCGAACGGCGCGGCGAGAAAGGCGCTGGCTTCGTGCGCGAGATGGTGCTCGACGAAATGCCAGCGGAACGGCCCGTCATGCGTAACGCCGCGAAAGCGTGCACGCAGATGATGCGGCGCGCCGCCGGCGAGCTGGCGTGGCGCGTTGACGATGTACGAAAGGAACAGCGGATCCCAGGTTGACGCAGTGGACGTTGCGGCCGCAACGTCCGACGGCGTCAGCGGCAGGCGGATGCCGTGGCGGCCGTCGAATTCGATCGGAAGCAGTCGCGGCTCATACGAATACGCGACATGGTCGACGTCGGCCAGCGTCAGGTTTTCTTCCGACAGGCAGTAGTCGATCGCATCGTACGGGAGCTGCCATGCCGAAAACGGCACCGGCCTTTTCGCGTGTTTCACGTGCGTGAAACGCTCGTCTTCGGCCGCCGCCACCACCACGCCGTTCTTCACCAGCGCCGCGGCGCTGTCATGATAGGCGGCATTGATACCGAGTGTGTACATGCGTGTTAAACGTCGCAGCCGCGGCGTGCCACCATCGTTTCATCAGCGTGCAGCGACAAGCGCGATCGAGCGTTTGCGACGTTGCGCACAACATGAAGCGCTGCCTGTTCCAGGTTGGGCACGATCGCGTCCGGGATACGCGCCGGCGTGAAGCACCACTGCGTTTCACCTCCGCAATTGACGAGAATGCTGCGGCAGCCGGCGGCATGACCGGCTTCCACGTCATCGAGTATGTCGCCGATCATCCAGCTCGACTGCAGGTGCAGTCGGTGCGCCCATGCGGCGGCGAGCAGCAGCCCGGGCGCCGGTTTGCGGCAGCCGCAGCGGCGCGCGTAGCGCGCAACGGCACCGTCCTCATGATGCGGGCAACAATGGAATCCCGTCAGCGTTGCGCCGCATTGCGCGAACATCAGCGCCAGCCGGCGCCGCACCTTGTCGAGCGCGGCTTCGCTGAAATAACCGAACGCAACGCCCGGTTGGTTGCTGACGACGTGCAGCGGCAGGCCACTGCCAGCCAGCACGCGCAGCGCGGCGGCCGCACCCGGTGCAAAACGCATGCGGGCGGGCTCCACATTGTGCGGCACGTCAGCCAGCAGCGTGCCGTCCTTGTCGAGGAACACTGCGGCGCGCAATCGATGGTCAGGATACGACGCATTCATCGCACATCATGCCGGTGGCAGCAATGTGGCGACTGCACGCGCCCTGCCGAGCGAGACGCGAGTGGAGGCGGGCAGCAACGTGGCATAAACGTCCATCAGCTGCGCGGCGACGCCTGACCACGTGAAATGTGACTGTGCGCGCACGCGGCCGGCGCCGCCCAGTATGTGCGCCAGCGCATCGTTCGTCGCCAGCAGCGCCAGGCGCCGCGCCAGCAGTGCGGGATCGCGCGGCGGCACCAGGAACCCGGTTTTGCCTTCGACCACGGTGTGCCTGATGCCGCCGACGTCGGCGCCGATCACCGGCACGCCGCACGCCATTGCCTCGACCGGCGTGATACCGAATGGCTCATACCATGGCGTGGTGACGAACACGTTGGCCGCACTGTAGTAGAGCCGCAGCACGTCGCGCGCACGGCGGCCGACGAATGCAATCTGCGGCTCGATGCCTTCGGCGCCGGCGATTGCGCGCAGCCGGGCGATTTCCGGCGTCGCGATTTCATCGGGCAGATCGGCGTTGCCACCCACCACGTAGAGCAGTGCGCGTATGCCGTGGCGCCGCCGCAACACCGCGATTGCACGCACCACGTTGTCGATCCCCTTGCGCGGCACCAGGCGACCCAGCTGCAGCACGATGAACGTGTGCTGCGGCCAGCCGAGCTCATGCCGTGCCTGCCGGCGTGCCATCGGTGTGAACTCCGCGCTGTCGAATCCGCAGGGCACGACGTGGATGCGCTCTGGCGCGGCGCCGTACAGTTGCTGCAGATCGGTGCTTTCCTGTGGGCACTCGGCAATCAGCGCGTCGGCCTCGCGCACCAGTTTTTCTTCGATGTCGAAACGGCAGTCCGGAAAGCCGTCATCCGCGCCTTGATACTGGCGACGGATTTTGCCCAGCGCGTGGAACGTGACCGCGAGCGGAATGCCGAGCGCGGTGCGGATCGGCAGCGCCGCCGCGCCCGACATGAAGAAGTTCGCGTGCATCAGATCGTACGGCGCAGCCTGTTCGCGAAAAATTTTCAGAATGCCGGAACTGAATTCTGGCATGTGGGGCAGCAGGCGTTCCTTCGGCAATGCCAGTGCGGGGCCCGCGGGCACGTTGAACACCCGCACGCCATCGCACAGCTTCGCAACTTTTGGCGCCAGTGCCTTGTCCTTGCGGGTGAAAACGTCAACCTGGCAGCCGCGCCGCGCGAGATGGCGCGCCACCTGTCCGACGTAAACGTTCTGGCCGCCGCTGTCGGTACCGCCGGCCGCGGCCAGCGGCGATGCATGATCACTGATGAGCGCGATTCGGTTCATTGCGGTTCTCCGCGGGGACGAATGATCCGCAACGACGCAGGTTGTGTGCCAGAAGCGTTTCCACGATGCACGTCACGCCGGTATAACGGTTGTCGATGGTGTTCGATCATTGCGGCGTGTCCGGCGACGCGTGATGACCCCTCACGGTGGCGCGTTTTTACACTGTTTTTGTAATTTTGTAATTTCGCGTATCGGCCCACGCGACACCGTAACGATGCCGCCCTGCATCATTCATCGTCGCCGGTGTCGTGCTCCATGCGATGCAGCAATTCGGCCACCTGCGGCGTGACGCGGCGCCGATGGCGCAATACCCATGGCGCTCCGTACAGGGCGGCGCCGACGATGTACAGCAGGCGGCCGCTGCGTGCACAGTCCCGCAGCACATGGCCGGTACGGCGCCACGCGTCCCGTGCCGGCAGGCGCAGCCAGCCGACCCATATTGCGTTGCGCGCGAGCAGCAGACGCCGCGCGTGCGCATCGCGCTGCGGCGACGGATGATGGTGCACGGTCAGCATCGGTGCGTAGACGATTTTCCATTCGTGCGACAACAGGTCGAGTGCGATCAGCTCTTCCTCGCCGCCGATGAACAGCCGCGATTCATAGCCGCCGACCTGGCGGAACGCCGCGGTGCGGAACACGCTGGCGCCGGCCATGAAACCGACCAGGGCGGGCCCCGGCAGACCGGCGGACGGCAGGCGGCTGCAGGCCATTGCGGTGCAGACCGGATCCTCGTGCGCGTTGTCGCCGATCAGCACCCGTGCCGACAGCGCCGCGATGCGCGGATGCGCGTCCAGTATCGCGACCGCGCGAGCCAGTGCGCCCGGCGTCCACCAGCAGTCGTCATCACAGAACGCGACGTAGTCGGTGGCAACCCATGCCGCGCCGGTATTGCGCGCTGCTGCACCGACGTTGTCGGAGCAGCACACCAGCCGCAGCGGCGCAAAGCGGGCCATCACGCGGCCGGCAACGGTGTCGGACGACGCGTTGTCGACGACGATGATCTGTGGCCGCTCGGGCAGCGCGGTCAGATGTTCGAGCGTGCGCGTCAGCTCGTCGGGACGGTCGTGTGTCAGCACCACCACCGATATGCGATCGTTGACACTTGAATCGGCAGCGGCGCCGGCGGCAGGTACCGAGCCGGCGGCGCCAGCCGGCATGGCGCGCTTTCGAGGATCACGCGGCATCATCGCCATCTTTCCGCACTGGCGGCGCAAAATCGATCGACCAGAAGCGTTCCTGGCGCCACGCATCCTTGCAGCGCGACGCCCCCAGCGCGCGCAACTGGCTGGAGTAGGCGGCGACCGCGCGGCGCTTCAGCGTCCATTGCCGACTTGTTGAGACGATGACGGCCGGCGCCGGAACCAACGGACTGAGGACGATCCCGGCCGCGCGCAGGCGCGCCAGCCGCCGTTGCGCTTCGCCGGCAAGGCAGCGATACGGCACGTCTTCGTAAAAAATCCAGCGCCGTTGCGAAAAATCGCTGCGCAGCCACAGGCATGCGCGATGGACGCGCTGATGATCGCTGTGGAAAAGTCCGAGCGGAACGGCGATGGCAGCGGCCGATTCATTGCAGAGCAGTTTTTTGAGCGCCTGCCGCAGTGTCCAGGCGTCCGCATTGCCGCCGTACTGGCTGTCGAGAAACGGCAGGTGCCGCGGCCGGGCCCGCAGAATGCCGGCAGCCATGCGGTCTTCCGTGCAGCGCGCCGCCATCGCCGCGCCGGTGTTCGCAAAGCCGGCCTTGCGGTCCCATTCAGTTGTCGTCGAGGCATCGGACGGCGTGCCGCAGAACACCGTGACCAGTGTCGCGCCGGGATGTGTGGCGAGCAGCATGCCGCAACTCAGCACGCCATCGTCCAGGTGGGGCGAAACGACGATCAATTCCTGCTGCGCCGCCGGCACACTTGCCACGGCAGCGGCAGCATGCGCCGGCTGCGCGGCGGCCGCGGTGTCACGGAATGCCATCGGGAGTCGTCCATCGGTCGGTTAGCGTTGAAGATTGCAGAAAGCGTGCCAATACGTGCCGCGGGGAACATGGTTCGGCGATCCGCAAGCCGCTTGCGAATCTGTGTAGATTTTGCAAAACCGCAGCGGCGGCGGCGTCCCATCACGCGGCGATACATGCGCCATGTCGGGTGGCACATGCAATGCTTTGCTGTCACCCTGATGGCAGATGGAACAATGATGTGCCGTACTGCAAGCGGGAAGCGGATCGGAATGAGCTGTTTTTGCGCACTGTCAGCGTCCGGCGCCGTCGCAGCGGGATTTGCTGACATCGGCTGGCGGCCGCGCGCGGCGGCAATTGTTCGCGCCAAATGACGGCGCGTGAAGCGCTGCCGTCGCTGCGCTACCGTATCGCGATCGAGCTGTGGCGTGCCATCTGGCAGGATCGCCGGCGCACGTCGCTGGCACTGGCGCTGCTGGTGCTAGCGAAGGCCGCCACGGTCGGCGTGCCGCTGCTGTTGAAGCAGATCGTCGATCGCCTCGGCCAGCCGGCACCGGAACTGGCACTGCCGGTCTTCATACTGCTCGGTTATGCCGCGTTGCGCTTTCTGGGCACCGCATTCAACGAACTGCGCGACGTCGTGTTTGCGGTGGTGACGCAGCGCACCGTGGCCGACTTCACCGCGCGCACGTTTCTGCACCTGCAACAGCTGGGCGCGCGCTTCCACGCCGGGCGCGAGACCGGCGCGGTGATTCGCGACCTCGAAAAAGGCACCGCCGGCATCGGCTTTCTGCTGAGCGTGGCGGTGTTCACGATCGTGCCGACGCTACTGGAAATCGGCTCGGTGCTGCTGATCATGATCGGCGGCTACAGCATCGGCTTCACGCTGGTCATCGTCACCACCTTCATCGGCTACTCGATCCATACGCTGATCTTCACGCGCCGGCGCATGACCTGCCAGCGCGCGCTCAACGAACTGGAAGCCCGCACCAGCAGCCGGCTCGTCGACAGCCTGCTCAACTACGATGCGGTCAAGTACTTCGCGCGCGAACAGTCGGAGACACGCCGGCTCGGAGAAGTGCTCGGTCATCGCATGACGGCCGGCATCGCGAACCAGAGCGCATTGTCGGTGCTGCATGTCGGCCAGAGCGCCTGCATCGGCATCGGCGTGGCGGCGATCATGCTGCTGGCGGCGGAACACGTGGTAGAGGGCCGCATCAGCGTCGGCGACCTGGTGTTGATCAACGCCTACATGATTCAGATCTGTCTGCCGCTGAATACGCTGGGCTTCATGTTTCGCGAAACCCACGATGCATTGACCAACATAGAGCGCCTGTTCGGTCTGCTCGATGCGCGTGGGCGCCATGGAGAAGATGATGACATTCCGGGCGCGCGTCCGCTCCAGGTGCACGGCGGCGAAATCGAATTCGAGCATGTCGATTTCAGCTATGCTCCGGGACACCAGGTGTTGTGGGACATCAGCTTCCGTGTTCCGCCCGGCAGCACGCTGGCGGTGGTCGGCGGCAGTGGTTCCGGCAAATCGACCTTGTCGCGGCTGCTGTTCCGGCTGTATCAGCCGGACGCCGGCATCATCCGCATCGATGGCCAGGATCTGCGCTCGGTGACGCAGCGCAGTTTGCGTGAGGCGATCGGCATCGTGCCACAGGACACGATCCTGTTCAACGATACCATCGGCTACAACATCGGCTACGGCCGCGAGGGCGCGACGCGCGCCGACATTGCCGCGGCGGCGCGTGCGGCGCAGCTCGACGCGTTCATCGAGCGTCTGCCCGACCAGTACGACACGGTCGTCGGTGAACGCGGCATCCGGCTGTCCGGCGGCGAGCGGCAGCGCATCTCGATTGCGCGTGCGATGCTGAAGAAACCGCCGATCATCGTTTTCGACGAAGCCACATCGGCGCTGGACACGCGTGCCGAGCAGGCGATCCAGCATGAAATGGCGCGTATCGCGCGCGATCACACCAGCCTCATCATCGCGCACCGGCTGTCGACGATTATCCATGCCGACAGCATCCTGGTGATGGAATACGGCCACATCGTCGAGCATGGCACGCACGCCGAACTGCTGCAGCGCAATGGTGTATACGCGCAGATGTGGGCCCTGCAGCAACAACAGCAGATACTGGAGCGCATTCAGCGTCGGCTGGCACAACAGCCGATCCGGCTGGAAGTGCTGGTGGCCGGCGTCGTCGACGGCCTGCGCGAAGCAATCTCGGCATACCAGGTCAATCTGTACACGGTGGTGGTGCAGAATGAATTGCGCATTACCGGCGATCCCGGCGTGCTGCAGAACGCGGTGTGGGAGCTGTGCATGCATTGCATCGCGCACAGCGAACCCGGCGGCCGTGTGGAACTGCGTCTGGAACGCGTCGACGGCGATGCTGCGCTGTCGATCAGCGGCGCCGGCGCGCGCGGCATAGCGCTGCCCGAATGGCATGGCATACAGCAGGCGGTGGAGGGGCAGGGCGGTCATCTGACTGTGGCGAACGACGCTGAAGGCATCGCCGTCTATCGCATCGCGATGCCGCTGCGCGCGGTGATCGGGCCGGGCGCGGCGGCAGGCGCGTCGGCCGCACGCCTGCCCGAGGCGCTGACGGTACTGGTGGTTGACGATCACGAGCAGACACGACTGGCGCTGGCCGACGTGCTGAGTGACCATGGCGCAGTGGTCGATACCGCTGCCTCCGGCATGGCCGCGCTGGAGCGATTGCGCTCGTTGCCGGTAGAGCATTGGCCGCGCGTGCTGTTATGCGACATCACGCTGGAAGACGAGGACGGCTATGCGGTGCTGCGCGCGATCCGCAGGCTGGAAGCCGAGCGCAGGGTGCCGCTTGCAGCGCGCATGCCGGCCGTCGCGCTGACCGGCCACGCGCAGGCGCACGACCGGATGCGCGCCCTGATGGCCGGCTTCCAGCAGCATCTGGCCAAGCCGGTGGAAACCGCCGAACTCATCGCCGCGATCAACGGCGTGCTGAGCAGCCGTACCGCCGCCGGCGGCGCGCAGCACTGACCCCGCGGTAAGTTTTACAAGCTTCATGTAGAAAACGGCATGTCGCGCGCTGTGGCACAGCATCCACCGTGCAGTTGAACCGGGTATGGTCTGCTGGCATGCGTTTCGCTGGCAACCGGACATTGCCTTTTGTGACGGCCCCACATTCAGAATGTCCGATACCCATTCCGTACTGCACGACAAGACTGTCTTCGTCACCGGCGGCGGCCGCGGCCTCGGCCGGGCGATATGCCGCCGCCTCGGCGCTGCCGGCGCGCGCGTCGTCGTCTGCGACGTCGATCACGACGGTGCCGAGCGCTGCCGCGACGAATTGCGGGCGGCAGGCGTCACTGCGCTGAGCCGTGCATTCGACGTCGCCGATCCCGGCGCGGTGCGGCGCGCGCTGCACGAAACGATCGAGGAAACCGGCAGCCTCTACGCCGTCGTCAACGATGCCGCGATCGACGTTACGGCGCCGGTCGACGTAATAGAGATCAAGGCATGGCACCGGGTGCTGATGACCAATCTGTTCGGCCCGTATGTGGTGGCGCGCGAGGCGGTGCCGCTGCTGAAGGCGCACGGCGGCGGGCACATCGTCAATATCGCGTCGACCGCGGCGAAGCGCGCGTGGCCCAATGCATCGGCGTATCACGCCACCAAGTGGGGGCTGCTCGGTCTGTCCCATGCGCTGCACGCGGAGCTGCGCCCGTACGCGATCAAGGTGTGCGCGATCGTGGCGGGCGGCATGCGCACGCCGTTTCTGCTCGAGCGCTTTCCGGACATCGATCCGCAACTGCTGCAACCGCCGGAAAATGTAGCCGAGACGGTGCGCTTCGTGCTCGAGCAGCCGACCGATACGGTCATCCCGGAACTGATGGTGCTGCCGATGAAGGAAACTTCATGGCCGTGAACGACGCGCGGTGTCACGCGACAGCGGCCGCTCACGCATGGGTCGCCGCCCGCCGCGTGCTGTGCGTCCGTCTCGACAACCTGGGCGACGTGCTGATGACGACACCGGCGTTGCGCGCGCTGAAGGAAAGCGGGGATCGCCGCGAGCTGACGCTGCTGACGTCGTCAACCAGTGCGCCGCTGGCCGCCCATCTGTCCTTCGTCGATGCCGTATGGCGCTATGACGCGCCGTGGGTCAAGCAGTCCGGCACCGATGCTCCGTGCGCCGCGGACGTCGAGATGATCTCGCGCCTGGCCGCGACCCGCTTCGATGCGGCCGTCATTTTCACGGTGTACAGCCAGAGTGCGCTGCCGGCGGCGTTGATGTGCCGGCTGGCCGGCATTCC
>JBDZVW010000009.1:0-7114 GCA_040255885.1 Betaproteobacteria bacterium | reverse complement strand
TGTACAGCCAGAGTGCGCTGCCGGCGGCGTTGATGTGCCGGCTGGCCGGCATTCCGCTGCGGCTCGCGCACAGCCGCGAAAACCCGTATCAGCTGTTGAGCGACTGGGTGCCCGAAACCGAACCGGCAATGCAGGTACGACATGAAGTGCGCCGTCAGCTCGACCTGGTGCAAACGATAGGCGCGCATGCCGGCGACGAGCGACTTGCCTTCCACGTGCGCGACGCGGATCGCGCTGCGCTCGCGCGCTGGCTTCCGTCTGACGGCACGCCGCTGGTGGTGATTCATCCCGGGGCCAGTGCGCCGTCACGGCGCTGGCCGGTCGAGCGCTTTGCGATGACGGCGGCCGCGCTGCGCCGTGCGCGCACGGTGGCAATCGCGGTGACGGGCGCAGCGAATGAAAGCGGACTGGTCGAGCAGGTGCGCACGGCGGCGGGCGGCGATGCGCTGCCGTTGCCTGACACATTGTCGATCGGCGAGCTGGCGGCGCTGCTGGAGGCCGCCGATCTGCTGATATCGAACAACAGCGGTCCGGTGCACGTCGCGGCCGCGCTCGGCACGCCGGTGGTCGACCTTTATGCACTCACCAATCCGCAGCACACACCGTGGCGCGTTGCGCATCGCACGTTGAACATCGACGTGCCGTGCAAGTACTGCTACAGGAGCATCTGTCCGCAGGGTCATCATGCCTGCCTCAGCGGCGTGAGCGTCGAAACGGTGCTGGCCGCGGCGGATGCGCTGCTCGATGAAAGTCATGATAATGTCATGGCTCTTGCGGAACGCGGCACTGCGGCAGAACGTCGCCGGCATCCGTAAATCGGCGCAATCGTCGATGGCCATCGCCTGATCCGTTAACACCGCGTTACAGTCCGCACCTGTCATTTTGTGCGTTATCGCACAGAGTGCAGCCGCCGGCCGCCTGTATCCTTTCTCCATCGTAAGGCAGCAGCGGAAACCATGCGCCGCTCCGGCCGCATGCCGCTTCGAACGGAAGCATTCCACCGCATTCGAGGTGACAGATACCCCCATGTCCGACATCGCTTCGCACCGCGATTTCATGCCGCCCGCTCCGTATGATGACAGTGTGTTCGACGGGCGCATCCCGGCGCCGCAACCCGCCGTACCTGCACAAACCAGCGGGGGATCCGCGGATGCGGCGCAGCCGCGCCAGCGCTGCGGATTGTTGCTTGGCGCGTCAGCGGCAATGCAGGAAGTCTATCAGCTGATCGAGCGTGTGGCCGCAACATCGGCGACAGTGTTCATCACCGGCGAGAGCGGCACCGGGAAGGAAGTGGTGGCGCGCACGGTGCACGAATTAAGCGCGCGGCGCACACAGGTGTTTCTGCCGATCAACTGCGGCGCCATCTCGCCGCAGTTGATCGAAAGCGAGCTGTTCGGGCACGAGAAGGGCAGCTTCACCGGCGCCGCGCGTCAGCACAAGGGTTATTTCGAGCGCGCCGATGGCGGCACACTGTTTCTGGACGAAATCACCGAAATGCCGCTGGAGCTGCAGATGAAGCTGCTGCGGGTGCTGGAAACCAGCGCGCTGCTGCGCATCGGCTCGAACCATGAGATCAGGTCCGACGTACGCGTCATCGCGGCAACCAATTACGATCCGCAGCGCGCGGTAGCCGAGGGAAAACTGCGTGCTGACCTGTTTTACCGCCTGCACGTCTTTCCGTTGCATCTGCCGCCGCTGCGCGAGCGCAGCGGGGACGTGGAACTGCTGGCCGGGCATTTTCTGGCTCAGCTCAACCGCGCCGAGCGCAGCTCGAAGCGCTTCGCGCCGGAAACGCTGGAGCAACTCAATGCGTATCACTGGCCGGGCAGCGTGCGCGAACTGAAGAACGTCATTCAGCGCGCGTTCATCATCGGCAACCGCGTGATCGGTCCGGAGTGCCTGCCGGCGGAATGGGGCGAGCTGCCCGGTGCGAGCGGACCGGTGTTCCGGGTACGCGTCGGCAGCAGCCTGGCCGAAGTGAAGCGCCAGCTGATCCTGGCGACGCTGGAGCAATGCGGCGGCACCAAGGCCGCTGCGGCGCACATGCTCGGCATCAGCCTCAAGACGCTCTATACCCGGCTGCAGGAATACGCGGCCGGCGATGATGGCTCGCGCGACGCGCGCTGAACGAAGGACCGCCGGCTAGCGTTTCACGTCCCACCCATTACTGCGGCCCGGCCACTTGCGCAGCTTCTTTTTCGGCCGCTTGCCGTATGACGCACCGGCAGGCCGGAAACGGTTCGCCGGCGCCGGCGTGTTGCGGCGGGCCGGCTGCTGCGGTGCGCCGGCCCGGTTGCCGGATGCCAGCGTAATTTCGAGTTCATTGAGTTCGTCCCATTCCGCATCCGAGCGCTGCCGGTCCGGAATTTCGAGAAGCTCCCGCAAACGAAGATGGGGCGCAGTCGATTGTCGTTCATCGTTCATCGCGATATTGTCTCATTATTTTGGCGGCGTGGTGAATGTCGCGCGGGTCCGGAAATATGACCCTGGGTTTACCGCGAACACCGCCGGCGGCGATTTTCATCCGGGATTGAACGTTGTTGTCCTGGCGCCAGCCGCCGGCCTTCCACTTTGTCCGGAAACAACCGGGTTTCAATTATGAGCAGGCGCCGGTTCGAAAGTTCGCCGCAGCACGTATTGTATTCTTTCGTATACGAACGTATTCTATACACGGAATCGCTCGTGCGTCACAACTTGCCGACGCGAGTGGTGTAAAAATCGGCGCGCACGGATCCGTCAAAAGCTGAATGGGCGCGTCACTTGCATCTCAATGGAGGAAACTCATGAAGATCCGCTTCATGCCTGCAAGGCTTGTTCGACACACCGGAATGGCGGCGATTGCCATCGTCGCCGCGTTATGCTGTGCCGGCCCGGGCGTTGCGCCGGCCGCTGCCGCTTATCCGGATCGTCCGGTGCATTTCATCGTTCCGTTTTCACCAGGTGGCGCGACCGATGGAGTGGCGCGCCTCGTCGCAGACGGCATCGCGAAGAACCTGGGCCAGCAGGTTGTCGTCGAAAACAAGCCCGGTGCGGGGGCGGTGGTTGGCATCAGCGCCGCGGCAAAGGCGGCGCCGGATGGCTACACGATGCTGCTGGGCAATATCGCGCTGGCTTCGGCGCCGGCGCTGCACAAACACCTGTCGTTCGATCCGCTGAAGGATTTCGTCGGCGCTGTCATCCTGGCGCGGGCACCGTACGTGCTGGTCGTCACGCCGCAATTCCCGGCGCACTCGGTCAAGGAGCTGATCGCACTGGCCAATGCGCATCCGGGCCGCTACAACTTTGCGTCGGCCGGCGTTGGCTCGTCGATCCATCTGGCCGGAGAGCTGTTCAAGCATGACGCGAAAATCGACATCGTCCATATCCCGTACAAGGGTGCCGGGCCGGCGGCCACCGCATTGCTCGGCGGACGGGTGCCGATGATGTTCGGCTCGCTGCTGCAGATGACGCCATTGATCAAGGCCGGCAAGGTGCGTGCACTGGCGATTACGTCGGCACAGCGCAGCTCGTTCCTGCCGGACGTGCCGACGCTGCAGGAAGCCGGTGTGCCGGGGTACGAAGTGATGGGCTGGTACGGGATCTTCCTGCCGAAGGGCACGCCGGCCGCTATCGTTGCGAGGCTCAACAGCGCCGCCGACCAGGTGCTGCAGTCGCCGCAGATGAAGACCAAGCTGCAGCACTACAAGCTCGAAGCGGTCGGCGGTACGCCGGCGGATGCCGACAAGCTGCTGAAGGACGAAACGGCGAAGTGGGCCGAGGTGATCCGCAGCGCGCACATCGGTGCCAACTAGTCCATTGCCGCGCCGGTTCCCGGAATCAACGCGAATGAAAAAGGAATCCGCAGAAAAATCCGAAGTGACCCGCGTGCTGGCCGCACATATTGCGGCACTGCGCTTTGACGACCTGCCGGATGCCGCCGTCGATGCGGCACGTCGAGGCATACTGGACTGGCTGGGATGCGCGCTGGCCGGCAGCACGCATCCGACGCTGGATATCGTACTGTCCGTGCTGAAGGATCTGAATCCGGCGGCACACGAAGCGACGGTGCTGGGCCGGAAGTGCCGGGCCGCAGTGCTCGATGCCGCGCTGATCAACGGCCAGATGGGCCACGTGCTGGACTACGACGACACCCATATGGGAGGCGTCGTACTGCACACCAGCTCGCCGACCCTGGCGGCACTGCTGGCATTGTCGGAAGCGGCGGATCCCGGCGGAGCAGATTTCATGCTGGCCTATGCGGCCGGCTTCGAGGCCGGTGTGCGCATCGGTCAGGCCGCTCCCGGCCACCATCGCAATGGCTGGCATCTGACCGGGACGCTGGGCACGTTCGCCGCCAGCGCCGCGGCAGCAAAACTGCTGCAACTGGATGCGGCGCAGACGACGCATGCGCTCGGCATCGGCGGCACCCAGGCCGCGGGCATGCAGCAGAATCGCGGAACGATGTGCAAGTCGTTTCATGCCGGCAAGGCCGCCGCCAACGGTATCCTGGCCGCCAGACTGGCGCAGCGCGGATTCGACAGTACTCCCGAAATCGTCGCAGGACGGCAGGGCTTCTGCCGCATCTACAGCGACGTTGCCGTGCCGGAAGCAGTGGCGGACGAATTGGGCCGGCGCTGGGAGATCACGCGCAACGGTCACAAACCGTATGCCTGCGGGGTGGTGCTGCATCCGGCGATCGACGCGCTGATCGGAATTCGCTCGGCGGCAAACATCGATCCCGCGTCGATCAGCGAAGTCGCGTTGCGCGTGCATCCGCTGGTGCTGTCGATCACCGGCGTCGTCGATCCGCAGACCGGCCTGCAGTCGAAATTCAGTATCTACCACAGCGCCGCAGTGGCGTTGCACGACGGCGCTGCCGGCACGCGGCAATACACCGATGAGCGCGCGCGAAATCCGGACGTCGTCGCGCTGCGCAGCAGAATCACCGTCAGCGCCGATGAAACGCTGCATAATGACGAGGCGCACGCCCGCGTGGTGGTGGCAGGGAAAGGGTACGAGCGGCATGTCGAGCATGCCAGCGGCACTACGGCCAATCCGATGACGGACGATGCGATTCAGACGAAATTCATCACGAATGCGGAGCCCGTCATCGGCGCGGCACGCGCGCAGCGGGTATGTGAACTGGTATGGTCGCTGGAAAAACAACTAGGGGTAAAAGAGCTGCTGTCTCTCTGTGCATGACCTGCCGCCGGGCAGAGCGGGGGAGGCGGCGCGGCGAATATGAATTTGGAGGTGTTGCGACGTGACGCAACCGTCACCGATGCCGGCGCTGTCGGGCTACATCGAGCGTGCGCTGCGCCAGCCGCTGCCCGACGAAGTGCTGGAAAAAACCAAATTCCAGCTGCTCGATACGCTGGCCGCGATGCTGTCCGGCTCGCGGATGGCAGCCGGAAAAATGGCGCTCGCTCATATTCAGGCGCAGGGCGGCAATGCGCAGGCGTGCGTCGCCGGCACGCCGCTCATCACCACCGCGATCAATGCCGCGCTGGCGAACGGCATGTCGGCGCATGCCGACGAGACCGACGACTCGCACGCGGCATCGCTGACGCATCCCGGCTGCGGCGTGATTCCGGCGGCGCTGGCGATCGCCGAACTGCACGGACGCAGCGGCCGCAACCTGGCGCGTGCGATCGCGCTCGGATACGACGTGTGCTGCCGTCTCACGCTGTCGCTGCATGCGTACGATTTTCGTGCCGCCGGCCATTCGACACACAGCTTCGGGCCCAACTTCGGCGCCGCCGCCGCGGCCGGCGCGCTGTGCGGCATCGATGCCGCGCAGGCCCGCCATCTGCTGTCGTACGCCGCGCAGCAGGCTTCCGGCATTGCCAGCTGGATGCGCGACCGCGATCATGTGGAAAAGGCGTTCGACTTCGGCGGCATGCCGGCGCGCAACGGCGTGACGGCGGCATTGATGGTGGCGCAGGGATTCACCGGCGTGGATGACGTGTTTTCCGGCGAACGCGGCTTTTTCGATGCCTATGGTGCCGAACCCGAGCGGCAGCTTCTGGCCGATCAACTCGGAACGCGTTTCGAGATTCTCGATACCAGCATCAAGCGCTGGTCGGTCGGCTCTCCGATCCAGGCGCCGCTCGACTCCATGCACGCGCTGCTGCAGCAGTCGGCCATTGCACCGGATCGCGTGACGGACATCGCGGTGCGCATTCCGCAGCAGTCGCTGACGATCGTCGATAATCGCGAGATGCCCGAAATATGCCTGCAGCATCTGATTGCCGTGATGCTGCTGGACCGGACATTGACGTTCACGTCCGCCCATGACCGTGCGCGCATGCGGGATCCGGCGGTGCTGGCCGTGCGCCAGCGCGTACAGCTGCGCGGCGACGACGAGCTGTCGCGTGCGATGCCGGAGCGGCAGGGCATCGTCGAAATCACGCTCGACGATGGCCGCGTGCTGTCGCATCACACGCGGGCAGTACGCGGCACGCCGCGCAACCCGATGGACAGGAGCGAGCTGCAGCAGAAATGTCTCGACCTGATTTCGCCGGTCACGGGTACGGAGCAGGCTGAAGCGCTGTGCGCGGCGGTGTGGAAGCTGGAAACGATTCAGGACGTTCGGACACTGCGGCCGCTGCTGTGCGTGGCGTGAACGCAGCGGCGTCAACGATCGCCTTCGGCTTCCCGGCATGGTAACGCGGGCAGCGCACCTTCAACGCGACTCCTGTGTCAGCATGGCTTCCAGCCTGGCGGCGTAAGCCTGGCGGATGTGCGCCTGCGCATGCGCCTCGGCGGCGTCGCCGTCGCGGCACTCCAGCGCCTCGACGATCAGCCCGTGCTCGCGGCGCGCCGCTTCGGGACGCCCCGGTATCACGCGCGTCGTGCGGCCCAGCAGCATCATCGATGCCTGCAGCATGTTGAGCGTGTTGACGAGGTAGCGATTGTGCGCGCAGCGGTACAGCGTCGCATGAAACAGCCGGTTGTTGCGCGCCAGTGCGGACGGTTCGGTCAATTGCGCGTCGCGCTCGTTGATGGTGCGCAGGAACGCGATCTCGGTTTCGGACGCATGCCGTGCCGCCATGCGCGCAGCGGCGCCTTCGAGCACCGAGCGCATTTCGTACAGCTCGCTCATCATGCCGTGATCGAGCTCGGTGATCACCAT
>JBDZVW010000227.1:0-4909 GCA_040255885.1 Betaproteobacteria bacterium | reverse complement strand
CACCGAAGTCACGCTGCACCTGCGCGACGGCGAGGACGATCTGCTGAACGGCTGGCGTCTGCGTTCGATCATCCGCAAGTATTCCGACCACATCACGCTGCCGATCGTGATGAAAAAGGAAGAGTGGGACAAGGACAAGAACGAAAACCGCGTCACCGACGAGGACGAGACCATCAACCAGGCCAGTGCGCTGTGGGCGCGGCCCAAGTCCGACATCAGTGACGATCAGTACCGCGAATTCTACAAACAGCTCGCGCATGACAGCGAAGCACCGCTGGCGTGGACGCACGCACGCGTCGAGGGGGCGAGGGAATACATTCAGCTGCTGTATCTGCCGGCGCATGCGCCGTTCGATCTGTGGGATCGCGAACATCGCCGCGGCGTCAAGCTCTACGTGCGGCGCGTGTTCATCATGGACGACGCCGAGCAGTTGCTGCCGGCCTATCTGCGTTTCGTGCGCGGTGTGATCGATTCCAGTGATCTGCCGCTCAATGTTTCGCGCGAAATTATGCAGGAGTCAAAAGACATCGACGCGATGCGCGCCGGTTCGATCAAGCGGGTGCTGGACATGCTGGAAGATCTGGCGCAGAACCAGACAGATGTCTATGCGAAGTTCTGGACGGAATTCGGCCGTGTGTTCAAGGAAGGCGCCGGTGAGGATCATGCAAACCGTGAGCGTATTGCGAAGCTGCTGCGCTTCGCGTCAACGCATGCCGATACCGATGAACAGAACGTCGGGCTGGCGGACTACGTTGCGCGCATGAAGCCGGAGCAAAAGAAGATTTACTACATCACGGCCGACGGATTCGCCGCCGCCAAGAACAGCCCGCATCTCGAAATCTTCCGCAAGAAGGGGATCGAAGTGCTGCTGATGTACGACCGTGTCGACGAATGGGTGGCGTCGCATCTGATGGAGTTCGACGGCAAGCCGCTGCAGTCGGTGATGAAGGGCGAGCTCGATCTCGGCGATCTGGCCGACGAGGCGGAAAAGAAGGAGCAGGAGAAAGAGAGCGGCGAGCACAAGGCGCTCACCGAGAAGATTGCGAAAGCGCTCGGCGAGCGGGTGCAGGAGGTGCGCGTCACGACGCGGCTGACCGAATCGCCGGCCTGCCTGGTCGCGGGTGAGCATGACATGGGTGCGCATCTCGAGCGCCTGCTGAAGGCGGCCGGGCAGCAGGTGCCGACGTCCAAACCGATTCTCGAAATCAATCCGCACCACCCGCTGATCCAGCGGCTGGAAAACGAGTCCGACACGGCGCGCTTCGACGAACTCGGCGGCATTCTGTTCGACCAGGCGCTGCTCGCCGAAGGCGGTCAGCTCGAGGATCCGGCCGGTTTCGTGAAGCGGCTCAACCAGCTGATGCTGGCGATGCAACAGCAGTAGCGCATTGGAGATTTCATGACACGCTTTACCGGAACCGACAATTATGTGGCCACCGACGATCTGATGATGGCGGTGAATGCGGCGCTGACGCTGGAACGGCCGCTGCTGGTCAAGGGCGAGCCGGGCACCGGCAAGACGATGCTGGCAGTCGAGGTGGCGCGGGCGCTCGGCCGCCCGCTGTTCGAATGGCACATCAAGTCCACCACCAAGGCGCAGCATGGCCTCTACGAGTACGATGCGGTGTCGCGGCTGCGCGATTCGCAGCTCGGCGACGCGCGCGTGCAGGACATCCGCAACTACATTGTTCGCGGCATGCTGTGGCAGGCGTTTGAATCCGAAACGCCGGCGGTGCTGCTGATCGACGAAGTGGACAAGGCCGACATCGAGTTTCCGAACGACCTGCTGCGCGAGCTCGACCGCATGGAGTTCTATGTTTACGAGACACGGGAACTGGTGCGGGCACGCCAGCGGCCGCTGGTGATCATCACCAGCAACAACGAAAAGGATCTGCCGGACGCGTTTCTGCGCCGCTGCTTCTTTCACTACATCCGTTTTCCCGATCGCGAAACGATGGAGAAGATCGTCGCAGTGCATTACCCCGACCTGAAACGCGCGCTGCTGACGGAAGCGCTGGAATCGTTCTTCGAAATCCGCGAGGTGCCCGGGCTGAAGAAAAAACCGTCCACGTCGGAATTGCTCGACTGGCTGAAGCTGCTGATGGCGGAAGACATTCCGCCGGAGACGCTGCACAGCCGCGACGAGCACCGGATCATTCCGCCGCTGGCGGGCGCGCTGCTGAAGAACGAGCAGGACGTGCATCTGTTCGAACGGCTGGCGTTCATGTCGCGGCGCAGGTGATACAGACAAGGGCTATAACCGCAGAGGCGCGGAGGCGCAGAGGAAACGCAGATAAAGGAAAAAAAAGAATTTTGATTTTGCTCTCCTTTGCGCACCCTTTGCGCCTTCGCGCCTTTGCGGTTATCGCTTTTCCCTGCGTTCCCTCTGCGCCTCCGCGCCTCTGCGGTTGGTTTTTTTGAAGTTCTTTGCGGTTCGATTTTTATGTTTTTGCTTTCATGAAACGCGCTAAACAATATGGTTAATCGGCGCACGACAAAGCAGCTGGCGTGCTTCCCGCCGGTGATCGATGCCGGCGTGGAAATTCTGATGCTCGGCAGCTTCCCCGGTGAGGCGTCGCTGGCGAAGGCGCAGTACTATGGTCACCCGCGCAACCAGTTCTGGAAGCTGATGGGAACGGTGTTGAAGCTTCCGCTGCAGGACATGGAATATGACGAGCGTTTGCGGGCACTGCTGAGCCGGAAGATCGGATTGTGGGACGTCGTCGCCGGCTGCGAGCGTGAAGGCAGTCTCGATACCGCGATTCGTAACGCGCGGCACAATGATTTTGCCGCAACACTGCGGATTGCGCGGCACCTGCGCCGCGTGTGCTTCAACGGCAAGTTTTCCGGCCGGCTGGAGCCGTGGTTCGTGGTGCGCGGCTACGAAACCGTCGTGCTGCCGTCATCGAGTCCGGCGCATGCGATCAGCTTCGATATCAAGCTGAAAGCGTGGCGGGCGATTCTCAAAACGAAGCCGGGCGTGGTGCCGGCCGGCGTCTGAAATGCTGATCGAATTCTTTCTGAAGCTGAAGGAGGGGAGCGTTCCGGTATCGGTCAGGGAATTCCTGACGCTGCTCGAGGCGCTGCAGAAGCGCGTGGTCTCGGGCAGCCTCGATGATTTCTATTACCTGTCGCGCGCGTGCCTGGTCAAGGATGAAAAACATTTCGACCGTTTCGATCGCGTGTTTTCGGAATACTTCAAGGGCATCGTCCAGGCGCCGGACGAGCTGCTGGCGCAGATCCCCGAGGAATGGCTGCGCAAGCAGGCCGAGAAGCTGCTGAGCGACGAGGAAAAGGCGCTGATCGAATCGCTCGGCGGCTGGGACAAGCTGATGGAGACCCTGCGCAAGCGGCTGGAAGAGCAGAAGGGCCGGCACCAGGGCGGCAGCAAATGGATAGGCACTGCCGGCACCAGTCCGTTCGGCGCCTACGGCTACAATCCCGAAGGCATCCGCATCGGCCAGGCCGAATCACGTCATCGACGCGCGGTGAAAGTGTGGGGCCGGCGCGAATTCCGCAATTTCGACGACACCGCCGAAGTCGGCACGCGCAACATCAAGGTCGCGCTGAAACGACTGCGGCGCTTCGCGCGCGACGGCAGCGCGCAGGAGCTCGATCTCGGCGATACCATCCGCTCGACCGCGCGCAATGCCGGCTGGCTCGACCTGCGGATGGTGCCGGAGCGGCATAACAGTGTGAAAGTGCTGCTGTTCCTCGACGTCGGCGGTTCGATGGACGATCACGTGAAGATCTGCGAGCAGCTTTTCTCGGCGGCGCGCAGCGAGTTTAAGCACCTCGAATACTTCTACTTCCACAACTTCGTCTACGAGCGCGTGTGGAAGGACAACCGCCGCCGTGGCGCCGAGCGTGTCGCGACGTGGGACGTGCTGCACACCTACCCGCACGACTACAAGCTGATCCTGGTCGGCGATGCGACGATGAGTCCGTGGGAAATCCTGCAGCCGGGCGGCAGCGTCGAACACATGAACGACGAAGCCGGTGCGCTATGGCTGCAGCGGCTGCTCGGCATCTATCAGAACGCGGTCTGGATCAATCCACAGGACGAAGCGACGTGGGACTATTACGACTCGATCCGCATTACGCGCCAGCTCATGGGCGACCGCATGTTTCCGCTGACGCTGGACGGACTGGAGCGCGGGATGCGGCTGCTGGGGAAATAGCAGCAGTATGCAATCGGTCCGCCCGCCGTGAACGGACGGACCTGGAGCCGTTTTGCGGAATGACCGGGATGGTTCCGGATCGAAGCGCCGGTGCTACCCTTCGGCAAATGCCTGCTCGCGCCTTTTCCGGATGGCAGGGGCGATGATCAACAACAGGGCGGCGGCCGAGATCAGCAGAAAGGCGGCGCTGATCGGGCGCGTGATGAGTACGCTGGGGTCGCCACGCGAGACCACGAGTGTCCGGCGCAGATTCTCTTCCATCATCGGTCCCAGCACGAAGCCCAGCAGCAGCGGCGCCGGCTCGCAGTCGAGCTTCGCCAGCACGTAGCCCAGCAGCCCGAACAGGCCCGCCATGTAGACGTCGATCGGCGCATTGTTGAGCGAGTAGCTGCCGATGCAGCAGAACATCAGTATTGCCGGAAACAGAAAGCGGTACGGAATGGTCAGCAGCTTGATCCAGATACCGATCAGCGGCAGGTTGAGGATCACCAGCATCAGGTTGCCGAACCACATTGACACGATCAGTCCCCAGAACAGATCGGGTTTGCTGGTCATTACTTGCGGTCCCGGAGTGATGCCCTGGATCATCAACGCGCCGAGCATCAGTGCCATCACCGCTCCCGTCGGAATGCCCAGGGTCAGCATCGGGATGAAATAGGTTTGTGCCGCTGCATTGTTCGCCGATTCGGGGCCTGCCACGCCCTCGATCATGCCGGTGCCGAATTTCT
>JBDZVW010000226.1:0-4912 GCA_040255885.1 Betaproteobacteria bacterium | reverse complement strand
GATCTGCCGCAAGTGCTACGTACATCCCGCCGTGATCGACGCCTATCTCGCCGGGACGCTCGCGGTGGCAGCCGGACAACCATCCCGGTCCTTGCGAACCGCGTTGTCTCCCGCAGAGGCGGCGACGCTGACATTCTTGAAGCAGCGCCGGATCAAGCGCCGCAGCCGATGATGCCGCAGCGCGCTGGAACCGGTTCAGCTTCCGTCGTGCACACGGAGAACGGCACCGGACGGCCGCAGTCAACGATTCGGCAGCACGGCCGCGGCCGCGCGTGCTTCCTTCACCAGCGCGGGATGCGGCATTCCGGGGCGTGGACGTGTCGATGGAAAATCATGCTCGGGCTGCGGCCGCGTCGGATCGTACGGCTGCAGCGCCGGGGCCGGCGCATGATGATCGCGTGCGGCCGGCGCGGCTGCGCGATCGGCGTTTCCCGGAACCATTGTCATCAGGTCAGGCGCCTTCTGACATGCCGCGAGCAGCAGCGTCGTGGCAAAAAGAAGAACAGCGCGCGCCGTCACCCGCGCATCCTGTTCGTTCATTTTTTTTCTTCCAGGTTGGTTGCGGAATGATCCTGCGACTGCCCCGGCAGCGGCATTTCGCGGGACTTCTGTTGTTTCGTCATCGGCGGCTGCACCGCCGGGGTCGAGCGATGTGAAGGATCGTTCTCGCGCGAATGCGCGGACGGTGCGTCGGCACGCGGTACGGTACGGCTGCCCCGCTGCGCGGCGTCGGCGGATGGTGCAACCGGCGGAGCCGACGGCGGCGCGGCAGTGGCGGTGCCGGCGGGCGCCGCCAGACAGAAGCCCGGCAGCAGCATTGTCGTCGCGATCGTCAGCAATGCATTTCGGCGGACGTTCATGATGCCTCCCGATTGAAGAATTGGCGGGGTGACGCATGCGTATCGGCAAAGTGCATGCCAGCGCATCGATGCGACGGCGGCGATTTTTTTTCGAGCACAGTCAATCACCACGCCGTCGGCGGCGATTGCCGATGCCGGCGGCGGCCGGTAAGATTTACCAGACGCTGGTAAATCTTATAAGCTGCGCTCGCCGCGGGCCGGCAGTGCCGCTGCGCCAATCGCGCAGTTTCCTGTTTCCCCGGCACGCATCACGACCCGCAGGTGTGGCACGACATTTGCGCACAGCCGATCGAAAAGTTCACATTCACGCGAAGGAGAGCATCATGGAAACACCCGAACGGACATCATCTGCGGCGGCAGCATCGCATGCTGTCGACGAGACCACTTCGACCGCGCACAGCACGATCGACAAGGTGTCGAACGCGGCGCATCCGGCGGTCGACCGCATCACCGCCAGTGCGCACCAGGCGGTGGACAAGATGGCGCATGCCGCGAACGCGGCAGCCGAGACACTCGGCGAAAAAGGCGAAAAAATGAAGGAAGCGAAGTCGCGGATGATGGCGGATGCCTGCAGCTACGTGCAGACGCACCCGTTCGCGTCGGTCGGCATGGCGCTGGCCGCAGGTTTCCTGCTGAGCCACCTGCTCGGCTCGTCGCGGCGTTCGGACCGATGACAGCGCCGTCTGCCGATGCCGCCGTCCGGGACGCCGTGGCGGATTGCGCGCCGCCCGTCGGCGGGCTGCTGGATGATGCGCAATCGCTGCTGAACGAATTGCGCGGGCTCGCGCACGACCATCTGCACCTGGCCGCGCTCGAGATCAAGCGCGCCGGCGACAGTCTGGTGACGATGATCGCCGCCGGCATCATCGTCGCGGTGTTGCTGGTGAGCGCGTGGATCGGCCTGCTGGGAGCGGCGATACTGTGGCTGATCGGGTTGGGATTGAAGCCGATCTTCGCGGTGCTGATAGCGGTCGGCGTCAATCTCGTGCTGGCGTCCGTCCTCTACGTCGTCATCCGCCATCACAGCGACTACCTGCGCTTTCCGGAAACGATTCGCAGTCTGCGGCCGCAATCCTCCGCGGCGAATACAAGTGAATGAGATCGATGATGCGGTGCCGGCGCGCGGCCATGGGCTTTGTATGTTCCCGCCATCATTGAACGCGCAGATTCAACACGCACAGCAGCGCGTGGCCGAACGCCACCATGCGGTGAGCACGTGTGCGAGTTCGCTCGGACGCCATCTGCGGTTGCGGGCAACGTCGGTGCCGGGACTGATGCTGGCCGCCAGCGTCGGCTTCATCGCGGCGGAAGTGTCGCGGCTGCTCGATGCCGGCGCACGCGCACGCAGCACGCCGGGTACGCGTGGCGCGCTGCTGAGAGGCGCGACGCGGGCGATGAGCTGGGGGCGAATTTTGTTCACCTTCATCCCCTGACGCCGCCGCCGGACCGGCGCCGGACGCGGCCGTCTGATTCATGCGCGATCAAACGCACGGCGTGCAGCGGTCCCCTTCGGCCACAAGCAGCTTCGTCGTCTATGTCGCGACGGCGGCGAATCTGGCGGTCGCAATCACCAAGTTCATCGCGGCCGCGGTATCCGGCAGTTCGGCGATGTTCGCCGAGGGCGTTCACTCGCTGGTGGATACCGGCAACGAACTGTTGCTGCTGCTTGGCCTGCGCCGCAGCCGCCGGCGGGCCGACGCGTATCATCCGTACGGTTACGGCCAGGAGCTCTATTTCTGGAGCCTGATCGTGGCGGTGGTGCTGTTCGGCATCGGCGGCGGCGTCGCGATCTACAACGGGGCCAGTCACCTGATGCGGCCACGGCCGCTCGAAGATCCATTCTGGGCCTACGTGGTGCTGGCGGTTGCCGTGGGGCTTGAAGGGACGTCGTGGTTTTTCGCCATGTCGAGGATGGTTGCGCGCACGGGCGGCCGCAGTCTGTGGCAGACGATACGGCGCAGCGACGATCCATCGGTATTCACGATACTGTTCGAGGACAGCGCCGCGCTGGCCGGACTGGCGACCGCATTCCTGGGCGTCTATATCGGCCATCGCCTGAACAATCCGTACGTGGACGGCGCAGCGTCCATCGTGATCGGACTGATACTGGCAATCGTCGCCCTGTTCCTGATCCGCGAAAGCAAGGGCTTGCTGGTCGGTGAAGCGGCCAACCCGGAGGTGGTCGAAAGCATCACCGCGATCGTGCGCGACGATCCCGATGTGGTGGCAGTCGATCGCGTGCTGACGCTGGTGCTCGGTCCCGACGACATTCTGCTCAACCTCGACGCCCGCTTTCACCCGTCGCTATCGGCGGCCGAACTGGCGGCGGCCGTGTCGCGGCTGGAACGTGCGCTGCGCCAGTGCCACCCGTCGGTCAGGCGGATATTCATCGAGGCGACGGCAATGACCGGCAACGCAATGGCGGGAGCGCCACGGGATCGCGCCGTGCTGACTCACGGCGAAGCGGCGCATGCATCGCAGCGACAGTTGAACGGCTAACGTGAACCTCTTTCAGGCGCCGCTGCTCTCCCCGATACCATGATGCCGCCGCGTTTGTAATTCTTACAGCGGCGTTTTCGTTTTTTCCGCGACGCCGGCGATGGCGACGGGGCACGGCACCGCTGACTCCGGGCGCGGCGCGACTTCGATCGTGTCGCATGCAACTTGCTTCGGAAACGCGGTCACGTCATGGAGGAGCCAGTGCGCAAGTACACACGCCGGGATATATTGCGAATGGCTGTTGCCGCGGTGCCGGTCGCGTTTCTATCGTCGTGGTTCAGCAGGGTCGCGCACGCAGCGGCCAGATTCAGGATTCCGGGCGCAGTCACGTCGCCGCAATACGTCTATCTGAAGCCGGCCGAGATCAAGTTTCTGGACGCCGCGGTCGATCGCCTGATTCCGGTCGATTATTTCGGTCCCGGCGCGCGCGAAGCCGGCGTAACGCTGTTCATCGATCATCAGCTGGCCGGGCCTTACGGCCAGGCTGCGCGCTGGTACATGGAAGGCCCGTGGGCCGATGGCACACCGGAACAGGGTTATCAACTCAAGTACACACCGGCGCAGCTTTATCGCGTCGGCATCAAGCGCATCGACGATTATTGCCGGAAGACCCGGGGCCGTCGCACCTTCGCCGAGCTCGACGACGAAGACAAGGATACGGTGCTGAAGCAGCTGGAAGCCGGCAAGATCGATCTCGATGATTTGCCGTCCGCGACCTTCTTCGATTTCCTGATGCACAACACCCGCAACGGCTTTCTGTCCGATCCGATCTACGGCGGCAACCGTGATTTTGCCGGATGGAAGCTGCTCGGCTTTCCCGGTCCGCGTTACAACTACTCCGATGACATCACCCGCTACGGCGTGCGCTACGACGAGCCGCCGGTAGGCCTGATGGGGCGCGATCCGTCGCCGCTGACGAAGAAAACATAGGAAACCGCGCGATGACGACACGGCTCAAGCCCGTTGACGTGGTTCTGGTCGGATTCGGCTGGACCGCGTCCATTCTCGCACAGGAACTGACCGACGAAGGATTGGAAGTGGTCGCGCTCGAGCGCGGCAAGTTTCGCGATACCGTGCCCGACTTCGCGACGACTCATATCCAGGACGAATTGCGCTACGCGGTTCATCACGCATTGTTCGAAAAACCGAAGCGCGAAACGCTGACCTTCCGCAATTCGATGGACCAGCAGGCACTGCCGATGCGCCACCTCGGCTCCTTCTTTCCGGCATCCGGCGTCGGCGGCGCCGGTGTGCACTGGAACGGCCAGACCTGGCGCTTTCTGCCGACCGATTTCGTGTTGCGCACCCACATCGAGCAGCGCTACGGCAAGCAATTCATTCCGGACGGCATGACGATACAGGACTGGGGGGTCACCTACGAAGAGCTCGAGCCCTATTACGACAAGTTCGAATATCTGTGCGGCATTTCGGGCGCGGCCGGCAATATCAAGGGCGCGATCCAGCCGGGCGGCAATCCGTACGAAGGTGCGCGCGCACGCGACTACCCGCTGCCGCCGCTGAAGCGCAGCTACGCCACCGTGCTGTTCGACAAG
>JBDZVW010000225.1:0-4917 GCA_040255885.1 Betaproteobacteria bacterium | reverse complement strand
TACGCAAAGGGTTCGCGAACTCGTTGTTTTTCGGTATTTTTCTTGATCGGAGAGATATAAATGAAGAACAGTTTGCCGAAAATCAGACTCACCGCCGTGTTCCTGGGCATGCTGGTGCTTGCGGGCTGCGCCACGACCAAGGGAATGACTGAGAAATCGCAGGCGGCGAATGCCGAGCAAACCGCCAATGATGCGAAAACGACTGCCGACCAGGCGTTGAGCAAGGCCGACCAGGCGCTCACCACGGCCAATCAGGCGAAGCAGGAGTCAGACCAGACTCGGGATGAAATGAACCAGATGTTCAAGAAGTATCAGCGCAAGTAGCTTGAGGCATGGGCCGTTACGTCGACGGGCATCCTCCATAAGGCCGCCGGAGTGGGTTCCGCCGTCAGCGGATCACCACTGCGGTGCCGATCCCGATCCACTTGGCAAGAGTGTCGATCTGGGCATTGGTAAGTGCCACGCAACCGTCCGTCCAGTTGAGATCGCGCTGGATGCGGGGATCGCCTTGTCCCAGCCCGTGAATGCCGATTTCGCCGCCGAGCGCCGTATTCTGCGGCGGCAGCCGGCCGGCGAGCAATGCGTCGAATACCGCGTCAAAATCACGTTTGCCGATCAGATGGCGGGCGTAAGCATCCTGCGCGATCGATAATGTCGGATAATCGAGACCGAAGAACAGGTCAAAACGGCTATGCGAGTCGATCCACGCGATCCTGAATCTGCCGAGCGGCGTCGTGCGGTCGCCCTTCAGGTGCACGGCAGCAACGCCGCCGCGGCCGAGCGAGATGTTGCGGAAGCGGGCGAGCGGCGTGCCCGCTGCAGAATAGACGGTCAGCGTCAGCGTCCGGGTGTCGATCAGTACCCAAGGCCTGCCGCTGTCGGCACGTGCGCCGCAGATGCCGGCGATGAGCAGCGCCGCGACGGCCAGCGATGCCAGCACGCATTGCGACCGAAAGATGCAACGCTTCATTGGCGCCATGGGTGCGCTGGGCGGCGGGCGGTACGGTTCATCGAGCGCTTGAAGAGCGGGTTGGCCGGAATCGGCGTCATCTTAATGGCCGTCGGCGGCGGCATCAATGCAGCACATGCCGCGAGCTTTGCACTGCCGTCCGCGGGCACCGAGATCGTCGGAACGGTGCACGTGGTTCATCCGCGCAACGGCAACACGCTGCTCGACATCGCCCGCCATTACGATCTCGGTTACCAGGAAATCGCCGCGGCCAATCCCGGCATCTCCATCTGGCTGCCGCCGCCGGATGCGCGGGTCGTGGTGCCGACCGAATTCATCCTGCCGCCGAAGCCGTGGACCGGCATCGTCGTCAACATACCGGAACGCAGGCTGTTCTATTTTCCGAAACCGCGTCACGGCGCGGCGCCGCGCGTGATCACGTTCCCGCTCGGCATCGCGCGCGAGGGATGGCCGACGCCGCTGGGCAGGACTCGCATCATCGCCAAATTCAAGAATCCATCGTGGATCGTGCCGCAAAGCATCCGGCGCGAGCACGAGCAGCAGGACGGGCGGCCTTTCCCGCGCTATTTCCCGCCGGGCCCCGACAATCCGATGGGCATGCTGGCGCTCGAGACCGGCTTTTCCGAAATCTTCATTCACGGCACCGACAAGCCGTGGGGGGTCGGCATGCGGCCGAGCCATGGCTGTCTGCACCTGTATCCGGAAGACGCGGCCGAGCTGTTTCCGATGGTGCGGCGGGGCACGCCGGTGCGCATCATCAATGACCCGGTGGCTGCCGGACGCCGGCGCGGAAAGCTGTACATCGCGGTGTTCGAGCCGGTCGCGGATTATCCGCATGCCGAATCGCTGCCGACACGCGCAGTCGCCGCGCTGGTTCCGTACCTGCCGCATCGCGCCGATCCGCTGCTGTCGTCGGCGATCGATCTGCAGCGGATGCAGGCGGCAGTGAAACGGCGCTCGGGGATCCCGACGCCGGTTTCTTCCGGCGTGCCGCCGCTCGACCGGATGCTTGCCGAAATCAAGGCGCAGCCTTATAAGCTGCCGCCGTATGGAATCCAGGCCAACACTGGTGTTGCGCCGGGTGCCGATTCCAGCACTGTGTCTGAATAAGAGTGCCTAACGAAACGAATCGCCGTCGGCGCCGCTGCCACCTCTCCTCATTCGAGGAGGGGAAAAATATAGTCTCGAGGCATGACACACGAATTTCCCCGCCTTATTGGGGCGGGGCGGTGGGCGGCGCTTGGAGGAATCGACTGCCTGTTAATCGGAACGAATGACGCAATCCCTTCTGCAAGGAGAGGAAGAACAGGCATTTCTTCCGGGAGAAGGGTTGAGATGAGAGAAACAATCCGTTTTGTTATCGGCTCCAAATTATTCCGGCGGCGGCCGCCCTTCGAAGGTCTGCAGTTCGTCTTCGGTGTTGATGTTGCTGAACGCGTCCGGTTCGTCGTCGAACGCCACCTCGACGATTTCCAGCGTTGAATACCAGGCGTCGATCTTGCGCCCGCCGCCGGCTAGGAAAGCGCGCAGATGCGCGTGCACGTCGCGGCGGCACAGCGCGAATACCGGATGGGAACGCTCGCCGGTTTTGGCCACGGCCAGCCGGGCATCGTGTTTGAACAGCGCGTCTTTCAGCCGCTCGATCAGATCGCGCGGCAGAAACGGCGAGTCACACGGCACGGTCGCGACGAGTTCATGATGCGCGTGCGCCAGTCCGCGCTCGAGCCCGGCGAGCGGCCCGGCGAAACCGCCGACTTCATCCGGTATCACGTCGCATCCGAACGTGCGATAGCGCTCCAGGTTGCGATTGGCATTGATCAGCACTTCATCGACCTGCGGCCCTAAGCGTTCCAGCACCCACGCCACCATCGGGCGGCCGCGCAGCAGCTTCAGCCCCTTGTCGACGCTGCCCATGCGCCGGCCCTGGCCGCCGGCAAGAATCACGCCGCTGACGCGGGCGGCCGCCGCTGTTTCATTCATGACGTGAAGGGATCTCCGCGATGGCCTGCATGTTTGTTGCGTACAAGGCCGTCCGCAGCTGCAGCGCACGGATGCTGTTCGTCAAGCGCGCTCATTGAATGCGCAGCACGGATTTCCCGGTGTGGCGCCGTTCCTCGAGCTCGGCATGCGCCTGTTCGACATTGTCGAACGTATAATAGCCGGCGATCGGCACATTGAGCGAGCCGTCCCGCACGGCGTTGAACACGTCATGCGCGCGGCGCCGGATGGTTTGCGCGTCGGCCATGTGGTCCGCCAGCCGCGGGCGCGTCAGAAACAGCGAACCGGCTTCGCCGAGCTCGATCGGGTCCAGGTCCGACAACGATCCCGATACCGAACCATAGTTGACCACCAGCCCGCGCGTACGCGTGGCGCGAAAGCTATCGCGCAGCGTGGCGCGCCCGACCGCGTCGAACACGACATCGACGCCGCGGCCGCCGGTGAGCTCGCGCACCGCATCGGCGAATTTCCCATTGTCATAAAGCATCACGTGATCGGCGCCGAGGCGGCGCGCGACTTCCATCTTTTCCGCCGAACTGGTCGTCGCGAAGATCGTGACGCCGAGGCGTTTGCAGAGCTGGATCAGCAACTGGCCGATGCCGCCCGATGCGGCGTGAATCAGGCAGGTGTCGCCGGCCGCCAGCTGGCCGCTGTCGTGAACCAGGTAATGCGCGGTGCAGCCCTGAAACATCGCCGCCGCCGCCACGTCGAGCCCCACCGCATCCGGAATTTTTGCCAGCCGCGCGGCCGGCACGATCGCGTATTCGGCATAGCTGCCCCAGGTGATGCACCATGCAACGCGATCGCCCGCACGGATCGCATCGACGCCGCCGCCGACCGCCGCCACTTCACCGGATCCTTCGATGCCGAGCGTGCACGGCAGCCGCACCGGATAGCTTTTCGACGTCGCGTACTTGCCCTGGCGCGTGTGCACGTCCATGAAATTGATGCCGGCGTATGCGACCTTGATCAGCGCCTCGCCGGGCTGCGGCCGCGGCATTGGAAGATCCTGGCGTTGAAGCACTTCAGGACCGCCGTAATGTTCGATGCGAATGGTTTTCAAAATTATCAGGCGAACATTACGGCGTGCGCTGTTTCATCGTTGAAACAAGGCCTGTCAGGAATGTTTACAGTTGAATTCCGCAAGACGGATGCTAAGATGCGTCCAACTCAAGAAAAAGAGGTAAGCGAATGTAGAAATCATAACACGGCCCGCTCGAGGCAGTGACCTTTCTGTTTCCGATCCAATATATCAAAAGCGACACATTAAGGGATTCGGCTATCCGTAAACGTTTTCGACAGAGGGAGGTACAACCGAGAGGTGTGCAGTGGTGGAACAATTATTGTATTTCGGTTCCGAAGGTTCTTCGGAACGTGCGCTCCCCGAAATCATTTCCCGCAAGTGGCAACCCTGCCTGACCCACAGCATCGATGAAGCGAAAGCGGCCTGTGCCGGTGATGCCGCCCATGTCGGTCTGGTCAATGTCGATACCCTGGATGGACGTACCGAAGTGCTGGAGGAATTGCTCAATGTCTGCAACGACATCGAATGGATCACGCTGTTGTCGCGCGACCGTCTGAGCGATTCGAACATCCGCCGTCTGATCGTCGAATGCTGTTTCGATTACCATACGCTGCCGTCTGATCCGCAGCGGCTGATGATGACGCTTGGGCATGCGTTCGGCAAGGAGCGCATTCGCGCCGGGCTGGAGGATGCGCAGGTGACGCGGGTCGGCGAATACGAAATGGTCGGCGCCAGCCCGGTGATGCAGCAGCTGTTCCGCATGATCCGCAAGATCGGCGCCGTCGACGTGCCGGTGCTGATCACCGGCGAAAGCGGCACCGGCAAGGAACTCACCGCGGTTGCGATTCACGAGCGTTCCGGGCGCGCGAAGGGCGCGTTCGTCGCGGTCAACTGCGGCGCGGTGCCGGCGAACCTGATCCAGTCC